>NZ_JAVVLT010000109.1:0-33188 GCF_036224885.1 Marinobacter sp. OP 3.4 | reverse complement strand
GACCGCGCGAGCGCGCGTGGGCGGGCCGGGGCGTGCGCGGGCGCGACCGCGCACCGTACGCAAGCGCGCGCCGCGAAGCGGCGGCGTCAGGCCTTCACGAGCCGCGCGATCGCGTCAGACGCCTCCTTGAGCTTCAGCGCCGCCTCGTCGCCCCCGCGGGTCGCCGCGTCGACGACGCAGTGCTTGAGGTGATCGTCGAGCAACCCCAGCGCCACGTTCTCCAGCGCCGAGCTGAGCGCCGAGATCTGGGTGAGGATGTCGATGCAGTACTGCTCCTCCTCGACCATCCGCTGGATCCCCCGCACCTGCCCCTCCACCCGCCGCAGGCGGTTGAGGTAGCGCTGCTTGTCGCTGATGTATCCGTGGGGGCCGGCGTGCGTGGCATCCGTCCCGTGGTCGTGACCCGTGTCGGGCGAGGCGATGTCGGTCATGATCTGATCCTCTCGGAACGGTTCTCTTCAGAAGCAGGGATGCCGCGAAGCAGCGCCTCCGCGCTCGCCTCCGGCCGCAGGTCGAGCCGGCGCAGCAGCTGCGCGTTCAGGGCGACGACGATGGTGGACAGCGACATCAGGATCGCACCGATCGACATCGGCAGCACGAACCCGATCGGGGCGAGGACACCCGCGGCGAGCGGCACCGACATGAGGTTGTATCCGGCGGCCCACCACAGGTTCTGCTGCATCTTGCGGTAGCTCGCGCGCGAGAGCTGGATCACCGAGAGCACCGAGCGCGGATCGTCGGAGGCGAGGATGACGCCGGCCGACGCGATCGCGACATCCGTCCCCGCACCGATCGCGATGCCGACGTCGGCCTGCGCGAGCGCGGGAGCGTCGTTCACGCCGTCGCCGACCATCGCGACCTTCCGGCCCTCGCGCTGCAGCTCGGCGACCTTGGCGCTCTTGTCCTCGGGGCGAACCCCCGCGAAGACGCGGTCGATGCCGAGCTCGTCGGCGACGGAGCGGGCGACCGCTTCGGCGTCGCCGGTGATCATGACGACCTGCACCCCGAGGCGGTGAAGCGCCTCGACGGTCTCGCGCGATTCGTTCCGCACGGCGTCGGCGAGCTTCAGCGCGCCGGCGACCTGACCGTCGGCCACGACGTGGAGGATGATCGCGCCGTCGGCCCGCCAGCGGTCGGCCACGGCGAGCTCGGCGGCATCCTCTTCTCTCAAGAGCGCAGGTCCGCCGACGCGCACGCGTAGGCCCTCGACGGTGGCGGTGACGCCGACCGCGGGTGAGGAGTCGAAGCCGGATGCCGCGGGCACCGTGATTCCGCGATCGGCGGCGGCCTGCACGATGGCCTTCGCCAGCGGGTGCTCCGAGTCGGTCTCGGCCGCGGCGGCGAGCGCGAGGACGCGGGTGTCGTCGTATCCGGCGGCGGGCTCGATCGCGGTCACCGCGGGGCGCCCCTCGGTGAGGGTGCCGGTCTTGTCGAAGATCACCGTGTCGACGGTGCGCATCTGCTCGAGGGCGAGGCGGTCCTTCACCAGCACGCCGCCGCGCGCGGCGCGCTCCGTCGCGATCGAGACGACGAGCGGGATTGCGAGGCCCAGCGCGTGGGGGCAGGCGATCACGAGCACGGTGATGGTGCGGACGACGCCATCGTCGACGTTGCCGACGAGCGACCAGACGAGCATGGTCAGCGCGGCGGCGCCGATCGCGAACCAGAAGAGCAGAGCGGCGGCACGGTCGGCGATGCGCTGAGCACGCGAGGAGGAGTTCTGCGCGTCGGTGACCAGCCGCTGGATGCCCGCGAGCGCGGTGTCGTCGCCGACGGCGGTGATCTCGACGC
This sequence comes from Marinobacter sp. OP 3.4, assembly GCF_036224885.1. Taxonomy (NCBI): domain Bacteria; kingdom Pseudomonadati; phylum Pseudomonadota; class Gammaproteobacteria; order Pseudomonadales; family Marinobacteraceae; genus Marinobacter; species Marinobacter sp. OP 3.4. Next base: position 31,397 of record NZ_JAVVLT010000109.1, on the reverse strand, counting down.
GAAGCCCCGAGTCGGTCGCGACCGTGCCCGCGACGACGGGGTCGCCGACCTCGCGGCGCACGGGCTTGGACTCTCCCGTGATCATCGACTCGTCAACGCTCGCCGAGCCGGCGATCACGCGACCGTCGGCGGGGACGCGCCCGCCCGGGCGGACGACGACGACATCGCCGATGCGCAGGTCGGCGGGGGCGACGGTGACCGTCTGGTCGCCCTCGACGCGCTCGGCCTCATCGGGCAGGAGCGCGGCGAGCGAGTCGAGCGCGGAGGTGGTCTGCGCGAGGGAGCGCATCTCGATCCAGTGGCCGAGCAGCATGATCACGATGAGGAGGGCGAGCTCCCACCAGAAGTCGAGTTCGTGATCGAGGATGCCGAGACTCGAACCCCAGGATGCCGCGAACGCGACCGTGATCGCGAGGGCGATGAGGAGCATCATCCCGGGCTTGCGGGCGCGCAGCTCGCTGACCGCTCCGGTGAGGAACGGGCGGCCGCCCCAGACGTACATGACGGTGCCGAGGATCGGGGACACCCACGGGACCCACGGCTGATCGGGGAGGGAGTAGCCCAGGAGCATGGCGAACATGCCCGAGAAGGCGATGACGGGGGCGGCGAGGATCAGGTTCCCCCAGAACAGACGGCGGAACTGTCCGACGTGGTCGCCGTGCCCCGCGTGCCCGCCGTGCGCCGCGTGCGCACCGTGCCCGTGCTCCGCGCGAGGGTGCGCTCCCTCCGCGTGAGGGTGCATTCCCTCGCCGGCAGCGTGCGAACCCTCGTGATCAACGAGTGCACCCTCGCGGGTAGTGGGCGTGGGGTGTTGGTGGTGGTCGTGCTCAGCCATTGCGGACTCCTTCCGGGTACCCCTGGGGGGTATCAGTCGGAACTCCGCGACGCCGCCGCGTATTCCGCCGATCCCCGAAAAGCCGACCGGAATCCGCGCAGCCGCAGGCTGTTGCTCACGACGAACACGCTCGAGAACGCCATCGCCGCCCCGGCCAGCATCGGGTTCAACAGTCCGAGCGCCGCGAGCGGGATCGCCGCGACGTTATACGCGAACGCCCAGAAGAGGTTTCCCTTGATCACCGCGAGGGTCCGCCGCGACAGGCGGATCGCGTCCGCCGCCGCCCGCAGATCCCCCGAGACGAGGGTGAGGTCGGAGGCCTCGATCGCGACATCCGTCCCCGTCCCCATCGCCAGGCCCAGGTCGGCCTGCGCGAGAGCGGCGGCGTCGTTCACGCCGTCGCCGACCATCGCGACCACGCGCCCCTGGTCCTGGAGGCGCCGGACGACCTCGACCTTCTCGGCCGGCAGCACCTCGGCGATGACCTCGTCGATGCCGACCTCGCTGGCCACGCGCCGCGCGACGGTGTCGTTGTCGCCCGTGAGCAGCACCGGCGTGAGTCCGAGGCGGCGGAAGGCGGCGACCGCCTCGGCGCTCGTCGGCTTCACCTGGTCGGAGACGGACAGGATGCCGCGGGCCGCGCCATCCCACCCCACCATCACCGCGGTCGCTCCCCCGCCTTCAGCCTCGCGCACGGCCGCGGCGAGCGCGTCGTCGACGGGCACGGCCCAGTCCGCGAGCAGCGAGGCATGCCCGACGACCACGAGGTGTCCGTCGACGACGCCCTGCACGCCGCGTCCCTCGAGGTTCTGGAAGGACGAGGCAGCCGGCAGCTCTCCGACCCGCTCACGCGCCGCAAGAGCAACAGCCCGCGCGATCGGATGCTCAGACGCATCCTCGACCGCGCCCGCGAGGCGCAGCAGCTCGTCCTCCGACACGGCCGGGTCGTGAGCGACGACGCCGGTGAGCGTCATCCGTCCGCTCGTCACGGTGCCGGTCTTGTCGAGCACGATCGTGTCGACGCGGCGGGTCTGCTCGAGCACCTCGGGACCCTTGATGAGGATGCCGAGCTGCGCGCCGCGTCCGGTGCCGACGAGCAGCGCCGTCGGCGTGGCGAGCCCGAGCGCGCACGGGCAGGCGATGATGAGCACGGCGACGGCCGCGGTGAACGCCGCCTCCGCGCCGAACCCGGCGCCGAGCCACGCCCCCAGCACGCCGGCCGCGATCGCGATGACCACGGGCACGAAGACGCCTGAGATCCGGTCGGCGAGGCGCTGCACCTCGGCCTTGCCCGACTGGGCCTCTTCGACCAACCGCGCCATCTGCGCGAGCTGCGTGTCGGCGCCGACACGCGTCGCCCGCACCACGAGCCGCCCGCCGGCGTTCACGGTCGCCCCCACGACCCCGTCGCCTTCCGTCACCTCGATGGGCACCGATTCGCCGGTGAGCACGGAGGCGTCCACGGCGCTTCGCCCCTCGACGATCACGCCGTCGGTGGCGATCTTCTCCCCCGGGCGCACGACGAACTCGTCGCCGACGCGCAGGTCACCGATCGGCACCCGCACCTCTGTCCCCGAGCGTCGCACCGCGACATCCTTCGCCCCCATGTCGAGCAGGGCCCGCATCGCCGCGCCCGCACGGCGCTTCGCGCGCTTTTCGAAGTAGCGGCCCGCGAGCACGAACATCGTCACGCCTGCGGCGACCTCGAGGTAGATGTTGGCCGACCCGTCGCTCGGCGCGATCGCGAGCGTGAAGGGGTGGATCATCCCCGGCTCGCCGGCGGTGCCGAAGAACAGGGCCCACAGCGACCAGAGGAACGCCGCCGAGACGCCGACCGAGATCAGGGTGTCCATCGTCGCGGCGCCGTGGCGGAGGTTCAGTCCCGCGGCGCGGTGGAACGGCCACGCCGCCCACACCACGACGGGCCCGGCGAGGGCGAGCGCCGCCCATTGCCAGTAGGTGAACTGCAGGGCGGGGATCATCGAGACGAGGATGACCGGAACCCCGAGGATGACGCTGCCGATGAGCCTCTGCCGCAGCGACCGGAGTTCGGGGTCATCGCGACCCTCCGCCGGCGCGGCCGCCGGGTCGGGCTCGGGCGGCGCGGGAAGGGCGGCGGTGTATCCGGTCTTCTCGACCTCGGCGATGAGGGTCGCGGGGTCGGTGCCCGCGGGCACCTCGACGTGCGCCTTCTCGGTGGCGTAGTTGACGCTCGCCGTCACTCCGTCGAGCTTGTTGAGCTTCCGCTCGATGCGGTTCGCGCATGACGCGCACGTCATGCCGCCGATCTCGAGTTCGACGCGGTCGGTCGGGCCGGGCTGCAGGGTGGTCATGAGGCCTCCACACGGAAGGCGGCGGTGTGCACCTCTCCGTCGATCTGCACGTCGAGGTAGAGCAGGTAGGCGCCGGCGCTCGGCACCTCCGCCTCGAACGAGACGGTGCCCGGCTCGTGGCCGTCGACGTGCTCGGGGTGCACGTGCAGATAGGCGAGGTCGCCCTCGCGGAGCGCGACCAGGTGCCCGTCGGCGCCGAGATAGGGCTCCAGCTCGACCGGCTCGCCGTCGCGGGTGACCGCGAACGAGAGGGTCGATGCGCTTTCCGCCGTGAGGTCGCCGGTCATCGTCACCTCGTAGGGTCCGGCATCGGCCGTCAGTCCCCCGTCGGGAAGAGCGGATGCCGCGACCGCGCCCTCCACGAGCACCGACCCCGTCAGCACGAGGCCGTCGCCAAGGGCGCTCGGGGTGGTGTCGGCGTAGAGGCGGTAGCCGCCCGCGGCATCCCAGGTCCAGGGAATCGTCCACCGGCCGTCCGCACCGAGCGTGGGGTGCTCGTGGCGGAATTCGGCGCCGTCGGTGCGCACGGCGATGAGGTGCAGCTCCTTCTCGTGGGCGACGTCGTAGTCGGTCACCGGCTCGCCGCCGGGCCCGATGATGACGAACGAGAGGGCGCCGGCTTCGCCGGCCGCCGTCGGCGCCTGGATGTCGGTCAGGGTGTAGCCCCGGTCGCTGGCGGTGACGCCGGTGACGGCGCCGGCGCTCTGCGCCGCCGCGCCACCCTCTGCCGCGCCACCCTCTGCCGCGCCGCCGTCCTCCGCCTCGCCGCCGTGGGAGTCATCGTGTCCCGCGTTCGACCCGTCGACCGACGCCGACCCCGACGCCGCCGACGACGGCGCGTCGGGCGCGACGAGCGCCGCGACGCCGAACGACGCGCCGAACACCAGCGCGAGCGCTCCCGCGTAGAGACCGAGCCGAGCCGGGGCGTTCATGTCAGGCGCGGGACGCCTGGTAGCCGGCCTCTTCGACCGCGGCGATGACGGCGGCGTCGTCGATGGCGTCCTCGGCCGAGACGACGAGCTTGCCGGTCTGGGCCGACACGTCGACGACGGTGAGACCGGCGATCTCGCTGACTTCTTCGCGGACCGACATCTCGCAGTGTCCGCAGGTCATTCCGGTGACGGCGTACTCGGTGGTGGTGCTCATGAAGATCTCCATACCATTGGGGGGTATCAGGGTCAGCTCCAATATACCCCCTTGCGGTATGGTCGGTCGTCAGATGGAGGTCAGCCCACTTCGTTGTCCAGGACGGGGCACTCGTCGATCTGGTCTCCGGGTTCCAGCCCATTGAGGTAGGGCAGGCACCCGTCGAGCACGGGGACGCTCCGCGTGATCTCGTCGGTTCCTGCGGCGAACGTCACGGGCACCATGCTGCCGGGCGCCGCACCGAGGCCCTCGATGACGGGCGGGTCGTCCAGAGAGGGGCGCTGGCCGAAGCTGACCGTCGATTCTGCAGGCACCTCGATGCGCACGTCAGCCTCCGAGCCTTCGCCGATCTCAAGGTCGAGGACCTGCCGCGTGTCGGTGTTGTTCACGACCGCGGCAATGAGGGTGCCCGCCGAACCGTCCTCGGTGGCGACCACAAGGACGTTGCGCACCTCGAGGGGCCCGACCTGTTCGATGTTGACCCCCACTCCCGCCCGCGACCAGGAGGCGCTCGCGACCTCGGGGTTCGCGAATGCGCAGCCGGAGAACAGCGGGATCATCAGGATGCCGAGTACTGCAGCGCGGCGACGAAGTGTCATGTCTCCTCCTCACGTCCGGAGCTTCTACGACACCTTGCCGGCGCCCCCACGATCAACCGTTTGACGGATGGATGACGTGCATGTAGCGGTGCGCATCACGCGGTCTCGTACGGAGACTTCAGGTGTCCACGAACGAAGCGGACGGCGTCATCGATCACGCGCTGCGCGGCAGCAGCGCCGACGACTCCGAGCACACCGTGGAAGGTGCCGGGGTAATGATGCACTTCGGTCGGCACGCCGCCTCGATGAGCCGGACGGCGTAGGCGAGTCCCTCGTCGCGCAACGGGTCGAGGTCGCGGGTCGACACGAGCGTGGGCGGAAACCACGAGATGTCGGCCAGATGTGCAGGGGCCGCCTCGGCCGGCCGCGAGTTCCGAAGGTCACCGAGTCACCGAATCGTCTGGACGCGGCAGTGATAGACGCCGAGCGATTGGGGGCGCTGTCGGCGCTGTCGACCGTGGATACCGCGGTCTGGGAACGCGACCCGAGGGTTTCGACCCTTCGCGAGCTCTCGGCAACAGAGAACGGGCGGATCGATCTCGCTGTTCTCGAGATGTACCTGGCTCATGGCTCGCTTCGCCTGGCCGGTTCGGCCTTGCACATGCACCACAGCAGCGTCGCCTCACGCCTCGCGCGCGTCGAGGAGCGACTCGGTCTCGATCTCACCAACCCCCACGATGTCTTCGACGCGCGCCTCGGCCTGACGGCGCTCACGCTGCTCGAGTCAGCGTCAGACCAGGAGGGCACACACGCCACGATCGCTGCCGAGAGCCTGTGACCACCCCTGTCGAGATCGGCTGCTCGGCGATCAGCGCGCGAGACCCAGAAACGATTCGCATCGGGGCAAGAGGCACGCACAACACCACACGTAAGTCCGCCTCTGACATATTCCCCGCTCATTCGCAACCGCCTGCCCCCGGCGAGGACCGCCACGCAGAATGAAGCAATGGCTTCATCACTGGCCCCCGATCCACTCAGCGGCACCGACGCCGCGTCACCTCCCTCCTACGGCGTCCTGTGGTCGCGCGTCGAAGACGGTTTCTACGTCGCCAACCGCGACGGCGTCTTCCTCGGCTACCTCGACCGCGAGGCCGACGGCACGTACCGCGTCTTCAACGGCCGCTCCCGCCAGGTCGGCGAAGCACCCGACCGCCGGCAGGCGATGGCCGCCCTCCTCGCCCATCACGACGAGGAGGCGACCGCATGAGCATCACCAGCGGCGACGAGCTCGTGTCGGTCGTCTATGTCAGCAAGGCCAGGGCGGATGTCGGTGACGACGCGCTCCGCGACATCCTCACCGAGAGCCGCGCGAACAACGCCGAGTCGGGCGTGACGGGCGTCCTGCTCTACCGCGACGGCAGGTTCGTGCAGGTGCTCGAGGGTCCGCGCGACTCGGTGGCGAGCCTGGTGGCGACGATCACCGCAGACCCGCGTCACGATGACATCCGCATCGTGCTCGACGAGCCGATCGACGAGCGCCAGTTCGGCGAGTGGACGATGGAGTTCCGCCCGGTCGCGACACCGCAGCGGGCGCTGCCCGTCGGCTTCCACGACACCTTCGATGATCTGGATGCGGCCGATAGCCCGGGAAGCGCGGCCCGCGCGGTCCACGACATCGGCCTGTGGGTGAAGGCGCGCACGCTCCGGGAGGGGTGAATCCCGAAGATTCACCCCAATCACCCTCATCTCACCCCGAACTCATCCATTCAGGCGCACATAAAGTAGCGTCAGCACCAAGAGTCCGGTGAAGACCGGCTCCCACTCTGATCCGCAGGTCACCCGAACACCTGCGGTCAGGAACCTCGTTCGGTCCGGCTCGGACCCGTCGCGCCCCAGAACGCGACCTCTCTCGCCGACCCCTCGAATCGCAGGTGCCGTGGCCCGTCCCACAGCGGGTCACGGCACCTGTTCCGTCGATCATCGACCGACGGAACGCGCATCCCTCCACGCCACGCCGCCTTTATGCACGGATGCGCAGCGCCTTCGGCGCGCCAGGGCGTGCGGAGAACGCACATTTGTGCACATTCGTGCAGATGATCCGGAATGTGCTTTCACGCTCCCAGCGGATGGATAGGGTTCTCGACGGCTCTGGAAACGGTTCCAGGGATCCGACAAGGGAGTTCAGGATTCAATGAGGCAACGACTTCTGCGGCGCAACAGCTTCTGGCTGGTGTTCTCGCTCGTTCTCATGCTCGTATCTGCGGTAGGGGCGTCGCTGGTGCAGACCGCCGGCGGCAGCGTCGAGGTCAAAGACATGCAGTGGGAGGCGGCCTCGGGCCGCGAGATGAACGCGCTGCTGTTCAAGCCGGTGGCGGCGTCGGCCGACGACCCGCGCCCCGCGATCGTCGTCAGCCACGGCTGGTGGAACAACCGCGAGATGCAGACGGCGAACTACGTCGAGCTCGCGCGTCGCGGGTACGTCGTCGTCTCGATCGACATGTACGGCCACGGCGACTCCGACCCGCTGCCGGCGGGTGAAGAAGCGGTCGGCGGCACCGGAATGTACGACACGGTGAAGCTCCTCGCCGACCTGCCCTACGTCGACACCGAGCGCATCGGCGTCTCAGGGCACTCCAACGGCGCCCGCGCCGCGAACTTCTCCGTCGCCCTCGACAACGAGGCCGACACCCCGCTCATCGCCTCGGTGCTGCTGGTCGACAACGACGCGGTGTACACCGATGAGGAGGGCGCGTACACGAACGTCTACGGCTCTCGCGACACCGGGATCGTGCAGGCGCAGTACGACGAGTTCTTCTTCCGCAGCTACGACGCCGAGGGCAACGCCCTGACCCCGCCGCGCGAGTTCCTCTCCACCCCGAACGCGCAGTCGTTCCTGTCGTTCGGTGCCGATCCCGCCGACGCCGATCAGCGCGAGGGCTTCGAGGTCTACACCGAGAACGTCGACGGCGACGAGGCGATGCGCGTCATCTACTCGCTGCCGCAGACGCACCCGTGGTCGACGATCTCGAGCGCTGCGGTCGGCCACCTGGTCGACTTCTTCGAAGAGTCGCTGGGTGCTCCCAACCCGATCCCGGCGAGCAACCAGATCTGGCAGATCAAGGAGATCTTCACCACGATCGGGCTGATCGGCTTCGGTGTCTTCCTCGTCGCCTTCACGCGCGCGATGCTCGCGGTGCCCGCGTTCGCCCGGCTCCGCGTGGGCGAGCCCGTGCCCGCTGCCGCGCCGACCCGCAAGGGCCTCGCATGGTTCTGGGGCGGTCTCGCGCTCTCGGTCGGCGTCTCGGCGATCAGCTACGTGCTGCTGAGCCAGGCACCCTGGGCGGGCGGCATCGCGTTCGGCGTCACGAACCTCATCGCCCCCGGTGTGCCGTGGTTCATCGGGATCTGGGCGGCGATCAACGGCCTCGCGGCCATCGTCATCATGGTGGTGTCGTACCTGGTGTTCGGGCGCGAGAGCGGCCAAGACCTGCGCGCGTCGGGCGTGCTCCCCGGATGGGGCCGGTTCTTCCAGGGCATTGGCCTGGCGCTCGTCACGGTCGTGGCCGCGTTCCTCATCGTCTTCGTGCTGGACTACTTCTTCACCACCGACTTCCGCCTGTGGGTGGTCGCGGTGAAGGTGTTCACCCCCGAGAAGATCTGGTTCGCGCTGCTCGTGCTGCCGCTGTTCCTGGTGTACTTCTTCGCGAACTCGGTGGCGATCAACGGGTTCAACCGCTTCACGCTGGCGGGCAAGGAATGGCTGAACACCCTCGTGCTGGCGGTGTTCAACGCCCTCGGGCCGATCATCCTCGTCGTCCTGCAGTACACGACGTTCTTCATCACCGGCGAGACGATCCCCGGATTCGGGGGCATCTTCAGCATCTGGCTGTTCCCCGTCATCCTGATCCTCGCCGTGGCGGCGGTGATCAGCCGGAAGATCTACCGTGCGACGAACAACCCGTACATCGGAGGCTTCATCAACGCAGCGGTCGTCACCCTCATCTCGGTGTCGAACTCGCTCGTGTTCGTCTGACACCTGTTTCCACTTCGGCGACTCGGGCCTGGCGCTTCGGCGTCGGGCCCGAGCTGCTGATGAGGAGCAGCGCAACCGTGGCTCCCGCCGCCAGCCCGCCGAGCACCGCCGCGGACACCGCGACGCTTCCCGCCCCGACCCATCCCGCGATCGGATAGGTCACCAGATAGCACGCATGCGACAGCGCGAACTGTGCGGCGAACACCAGCGATCGGTTCTCCGCGCTCGCGGCCTCGGCAAGAAGACGGCCCGTCGGCGTCGCGATCATCGACGTCCCCGCCCCGAGCACCAGCCACGCCGCGAGCATCCCCCACCACGCAGCGCCGCTTCCCGCCGGAGCCAGCGCCGCCACGCACGCTCCCGCCAGGCCGCCCGAGACGACGACGGCACCCCCCTGCATGACGGCCGGCACCGACCACCGCGCCACCGCCCGCGGCACGGCGAGCGCCGCCGCCACCGACCCGGCGCCGAACACCGCGAGGGCGACCGCGACGGCGGCGTCATCCGCTCCCGCACGTTCCTTCACGAGCACGACGGTGTTCACCAGCACGAGCGCGACGCCCGTCGCGACGACGACATTCGCGACGAGTACGAAGCGCAGCGACGGCGTGCGCAGAAAGATCCGCGCACCTCCCGCGAGTCGCTGCCAGAACGTGGATGACTCCGTCGAGACGACCCGCGGCACGGCAGCGAGGAGAACGAGCACCGCCGACCCCGCGAATCCGAACGCTGTTCCTGCGAACAGTGCTGAGAACGGCACGATAACAAGCAGCGCCGCGGCGAGCACCGGGCTGAGGATCGCCTCGAGGTCGTAGGCGATCCTCGAGAGCGACAGCGCGCGCGTGTAGTCGTCGGGTGCGGGAAGCACCGAGGGGATCAGCGACTGGAACGTCGGCGTGAAGGTCGCTGACGCGGCCTGCAGCAGGAAGATCAGTGCGTAGATCTGCCAGACCTCGGTGACGAAGGGCAGCGACGTCGCCATCGCGAGGCGCACGAGGTCGGCTCCGACGAGAACCGCTTTCGCCGGCAGACGATGAACGAGCGCGGCGATGACCGGCGCGACGCCGACGTACGCCACCATCTTGATCGTGAGCGCGGTTCCGAGCACCGCCCCCGCGGCGGCCCCGACGAGCTCGAACGCGAGGAGGCCGAGGGCGACGGTGAGAAGACCGGTGCCGACGAGCGCGATCGCCTGCGCGCCGAAGAGCAGGCGATACGTCCGATTGCCGAGCACACTTCCGATACCTGCACGCATGCGAAGATACTAAGTCATGGTGGATGGCACACTGAAGGTGTGAGCCACGACCCCGGCACGACCGTCGATCCGCAGGACGGGTATGTGGATGTCGCCGCCGAGATCTTCCGGCTCCTGTCCGACCCCACGCGCATCCGCGTCATCCTCGCGCTCCAGGAGGGCGAACGCTCGGTGACCCAGCTCGCGGAGGTCGTCGGCAAGTCTCCGACAGTCGTCTCGCAGCACCTGGCCAAGATGCGCCTTGGGCGCCTGGTGCGCGCACGGCGCGAGGGCACGACGATGTTCTACAGCCTGATCGACGAGCATGTGCGCCGACTCGTGACCGAGGCGGTGTTCCAGGCCGAGCACACCGTCGACGACGACCCGCGGCACCATCGCGGCTGACGGGGCCATCGCGGCCGGTCGTTGAGCGAGCGCAGCGAGCCGAAACGCCCCTACCAGAGCAGCAGCGCCAACCCCGAAGCGTTGTAGAGCACGTGCGCGGCGATCGCCGCCCACAGCCGCCCGGTCACGACGGTCAACACCCCGCACCCGACGCCGACCACGAGCGACCCGATGATGAGCCCGACGGGCACGAGCGACCCGGCGGCCACCACGTGCAGCAGCACGAACGCCGCGGTCGAGGTCGTGACCGCAACGATCGACGCGCCGATCCGGCCGGCGTCGGCGAGCGCATCGAGCAGCGCGCGCACCATCAGTCCGCGGAAGTACAGCTCCTCCACGATCGGCGAGATGATCACCGCGGCCGACGCGGCGACTGCGAGCGCGAGCGTCGCATCGCTCGACAGCGCTCCCCCGAGGGGCCCGCCGAACCCGCCGAGCGTCGGTGCGAAGAGTTCGACGACCGCACGCGCGACGATCGCGACGAAGAGGCCATATAAGAGGTCGGTCCAGACCCAGAACCGGATGCCGGTGGCCCGCGCAAAGCCCACGATCGACGTGAACGCGGCGGCCACCACGACGGCGATAACGAGCGGCCCGTTCGCGGCGAAGATCGACGCGACCGCGGCAAGCCAGGCGGGCATCCCCGCCCACATGGGCCCGGTCGCGTCGACGACGAGGAGGAGAAGAGCCGCAGCCCCGAACCCGCCGGCGGCCACGAGAAGCGCGCGCCAGGGCTGGTTGTACGACCGCGTGAAGAGATATGGCTCCCCCGGGGTGACGCCCGGGGCCGAAGACATAGAGAAAATGCTATCCGCAATGCCCGCCGATTCACGACGCAACGACAGCGACCCCGGGCAATTGCCCGTCAGATGTGTATAAGAGACAGGGGCGCCTGCCCGCTGCCTTCCACTATATTTCACTGATCACCCTCAATTTTTCCCTGACCCGGCCGACTAGCTTTTTTGTAAGACTTTGTGAAACCTGATGCCTTATCTGATCCAGGGCAATCAGGCTTTTATCGTTTGCTGCTATGGTTATCCGCTACCCCGTTACCAGGGTCGCCCGATACGACGGGCGGACATCACCCGACAACAGGTTGAACATGCTGACTCTGCTGAAAAACGCCCGTCTCAAATACAAGTTCTGGCTGCTGAACATTGTGGTTTTCGCAGTGATGTGCCTGCTGGTGCTCTATGCCATGTACAACACCGCCACCCTGACAGAGCAGACATTCAGGGACGTCTTCATGGAAACCGCCCCGGCCTATGCGGGTATCGTGGCGTTGCTGATGCTGCTGGAGATGGCCGGCTCGCAACTGCTGATCTCGTTCATTGAGCGGCACGTCCACCGCCTGAAGAAGACCATGGTATCCGTGCAGATGTCCGGCAACCTCAGCGAGCGGGCGCTGGTGGATTCCACCGACGAGATCGGCGAGATGGCGGAAGCCTTCAACGCCATGCAGCAGCGCACCGGCAATGTGGTCAGCGGCATGCTGGAAGCCATCAGCCGGCTGCATGGCGAGGTGAAGGAACTCACTGCCGCCGCTGAACGCCGCCGCGATGAGCTGACCCGGCAGCAACAGGGTGCCGAACGCTCCGCCCAGGTGGTGGAAGCCATGCTGCAGAGTTTCTCCGGCATTGCCGAGCAGGCGGGCATCGCCAACACCCTGTCCCACGAAGCCAACCAGGCGGCGGTGGATGGCAGCGCCCGGGTGGCCCGCAGCGCCGAATCCATCGAGACCCTGTCCGGGGCCATCGACCGGTCCGCCACTTCGGTCCAGGCCCTGGCCAACAACAGCCAGGAGATCCGCCAGGCGGTCACCGAGATCAAGGGCATTGCCGAGCAGACCAACCTGCTGGCCCTGAACGCGGCCATCGAGGCCGCGCGGGCCGGCGAGCAGGGGCGAGGCTTTGCCGTGGTGGCGGATGAGGTGCGCAAGCTGGCCCAGCGGGTGCAGGATTCCACCGACCAGATCCAGGGCACCATCGACCGTCTGCTACAGGCCATGGAAGCCGCCGTGGACCAGATGACCACCAGTTCCACGGACGCCACACGTTGTGTCAGCGAGGCCATGGAGGGCCGCCAGGCCCTGGAGGACATCAAGGGCATGGTAGGTCGCATCAACCACACCAACGCGGAAATCGCCAGTGTGTCCGCCGAGCAGACCGCCGGCACGGACGCGGTGCAGGCGGACGTCCAGGCCATCCGCGAGACCACCGAGACCATGGTCCGGGAACTGGCCGCCAGTGCCGAGATGAGCCGGCGCCTCAAGCAGTTGATTGACTCCCTGGAGCAGGTATCCCGCCAGGTCAGCGTCCAGTAGCGGGTGATTTCCGGGCGTTCTGTCGGTAACGGAAGCCGGTTAATTTAACGGGATTTTTCACAATTTTGTGATCACTGTGGCAGACTTCGCGTGTCCTTATTGCAATGGAGTCTGCCTGCCTCATGCGTTCCCTCTATCGGTTCTATGACCGGCTCGTACTGACGCACCCCTGGATCACCCTGGCACTGTTTGCCCTGGTGCTGCTGGTGGCCAGCCTGAAACTGCACCAGTTCCGCCTGGATGCCTCCGCCGAGTCCCTGGTACTGGAAAACGACAGCGCCCTGGAGGACTACCGCACCATCAACCAGCGTTTCGGTGCCTCGGACGACTTCCTGGTGGTGACCTACACGCCCCATGGCGACCTGTTTTCCCGGGACGCCATCGACACCCTGCGCCACCTGCGCAATGACCTGGCGGCTCTGGAGCCGGTGGGCTCCACCAACAGCATCCTCAACGTGCCCCTGCTGCACAGCCCCGAGCTCACCCTGGACACGGTGGAATCGGAAATCCTGACCCTGGACGAGAATGATGTGCCCCTGGACCGGGCGCGGAAATCGCTGCTGTCCAATCCCCTCTACCCCAACATGCTGATCAGCGAGGATGCCAGCACCACCGCCATACAGGTAAACCTGCCCACCCCGGATGAGTACTTCGACCTGCTGTTCCGACGCAACGAACTGCGGGACCTGGAGCGGGCCGGAAAGCTGGACGGGGAACAGGCCCGGGAACTGGAGCGGGTGTCGGATGACTTCACCGCCCTGCTGGAACGGCTGGAGGCGGAGCGGGCGCAAACCATTGCCGATGTCCGCACCATCCTGGACAACTACCGGGACCAGGCGGAGATCCACCTGGGTGGCGTGCCCATGATCGCCTCGGACATGATCCGTTTCATCCAGAACGACCTGTCCACCTTTGGCGTTGGCGTGCTGATATTCCTGCTGCTGACCCTGGTGGTGATCTTCCGCCGCTGGCAGTGGGTGGTGGTGCCCATCCTCTGCTGTGGCTTTACGGTCTGGCTGGTGTCCGGCTACCTGGGCTGGATGCAGTGGCCGGTGACGGTAATTTCCTCCAACTTCGTGTCGCTGCTGCTGATCATGACCCTGTCGCTGACCATCCACCTGATGGTGCGCTACCGGGAGTACCAGCAGGAGAACCCGGACCAGGACCAGAAACAGCACCTGCGGGACACCCTGACGGCCATGGTCAAGCCCTGCTTCTACATGGCCCTGACTACCATGGTGGCCTTCGGCTCACTCACCTTCAGCGGCATACGCCCGGTGATCGACTTCGGCTGGATGATGACCCTGGGGCTGGCCCTGGCCTTTGCCATCAGCTTCCTGGTGTTTCCGGTGCTGGTATCCCTGCTACCGGAACCAACACCCCGCCAGCTCGCCCCCGGCAGCCTGCCGGTGACCGATGCTTTCGCCCGTGTCACCGAGCGCTTCGGAGGCACCGTGCTCATCGGCTCCCTGGTGCTGGCAGTGCTTTGCGTGGCCGGCATGGCCCGGCTGTCAGTGGAAAACAGCTTTATCGACTACTTCAAGTCCGACACGGAGATCCACCAGGGCATGCTGGTGATCGACCGCAAGCTAGGGGGCACCACGCCCCTGGATATCGTGATCACCGACCTGCAGCGCCCGGATGAGTCCCAGACCGACCCTTTCGTCAGTGACTGTGACCCGTTCGTGGACGACTGCGAGGGTGGCGACCTGCGGGACACCTGGTTTACCTGGCAGAAACTGCAGCGCCTGGAGCAGGTGCACGAGTACCTGGCCAGCCTGCCGGAAACCGGCAAGGTACTGTCCATCACCACCACCCTGCGCCTGTTGGCCGATGTGAATGGTGGCGACCCCCTGGACGCCATGCAGGTGGCCTTCGTGCCCGCCTTCCTGCCGGACGACCTGAAACCGATCCTGCTGACCCCCTACATCAACGAGGAGCACCACCAGGCCCGGATCAGTGTGCGCCTGATTGATTCCATGCCGGAACTGCGCCGGGACGCGCTGTTGGAGGAGATCCACAGCCACCTGACGGAGGACATGGGCTTCAAGGAGGAGCAGTTGCTGTTCACCGGCATGACGGTGATGTACAACAATATGCTGCAAAGCCTGTTCGACTCACAGATCCGCACCCTGGGCATCGTCTTCGTGGCCATCGCACTGATGTTCCTGGCGCTGTTCCGCTCACTGAAACTGGCCCTGGTGGGCATTGTCCCCAACCTGCTGGCCGCCGGCTCGGTGCTGGGACTGATGGGCTGGCTGGGCATTCCCCTGGACATGATGACCATCACCGTGGCCGCCATCACCGTGGGCATCGCCGTGGACGATACCATCCATTACATCCACCGGTTCCGGGTGGAGTTCGAAAAGGACCGGGACTACATCGCCACCATGCACCGCTGCCACCAGAGCATCGGGCGGGCCATGTCCTACACCACCCTGACCATCATCATCGGCTTCTCGATCCTGGTGCTGTCCAATTTCCTGCCCACCATCTATTTCGGGTTGTTCACCGGCTTCGCCATGTTCATGGCGCTGATGGGTGCACTGATGCTGCTACCCCGATTAATCCTGCTGGTTAAACCCTTCGGACCCGAAGGCAGCCGCTGACACAGGAACCCGGAGCACCACCACCGGCACAAAAAAACCGCACGGCCCATAGAGGCGGTGCGGTTTTTTTGCGTCCGAACAGGAGCCTGTTCGGGCAGTGGTACGGCCTTTACTGCAGGCCGCCACCCTGCTGCTGTTGCTGCATCTGACGCTGTTGCATCTGCCGCTGCATCTGTTGTTGCTGTTGCTGCATCTGGCGCATGCGCTCTTCCAGGGTGTTGCGCTGCTCTTCAGTGAACACGCTGTCGATGCGAGCCTGCATCAGGGTGGACAGTGCGGTCATCTCACCGTTCAGCTCACCCAGGCGGGCGGCGTCTTCGCGGATGGCATCCTCGTCATAGTCAGGGCCGATCTGATCCTGAAGCTGCTGCTGGATCTCACGGGCTTCCGCCTGGAGCTCCTGAAGCTCGCCCTGAGTCTCCTCCATAATGCCGCGAATCTCTGACTGCTGCTCATCACTGAGTCCCACCATCTGGGCCAGTTGGGATACCTGGTCCTGCTGCTGTGCCGCGGCAAAACCCGCAAAGGTCAGGGCAATCAGTGCTACGGCAAGGTTACGAATCAAGGTCATGTATTTCTCCGTGGTAACTTTCATCATCTGATGTCGATGTCGCATCGGAACATGCTAACCCTAAAGAAATCAACCTTGGAATTCACCCCGCAACCAACGCCGCAGGCGACATATTTACCACGAATATCGCTATAGCCCCTGCCATAAGCGCTTTTCAGAGAAATGTGAAAAATTCTTTATTCCCCGCCATAATGGCTCCCTGTCACGATTCAGACCGCCAAACCACGCCAGGAGCCCCCCACATGGCCATCAACTGGTTTCCGGGCCACATGCACAAGGCCCGCAAGGAGATCAAACAGGTCATGCCGCAAATGGACCTGATCATTGAGGTCCTGGACGCGCGCATTCCCTTCAGCAGCGAAAACCCGATGGTACCGGCACTAAGGGGCGATACCCCGGTGATCAAGGTACTGAACAAGCGGGACCTGGCGGACCCGGACATCACCGCCCGCTGGCAGGGCTGGCTGGAGCAGGAAAAAGACATACGGGCCGTCACCCTGAGCCACAACCACCGTGACGAAGCCCTGGCGATTCTCAGGCTGGCCCAGGAAATGGTGCCGGACAGCATCCGCGACACCCGGGCCCTGCGCATCATGATCCTGGGCATTCCCAACGTGGGCAAGTCCACCCTGATCAATACCCTGGCGGGCCGCCCGGTGGCGAAGACCGGTAACGAGCCGGCGGTCACCCGGGCCCAGCAGGCCATCAAACTGCCCGACAATATCCTGCTGTATGACACCCCCGGCTTCCTGTGGCCCAAACTGTCGCCGGAGGAATGTGGCTATCGCCTGGCGGTCACCGGTGCCATACGTGCGGCCGTCATCGAGTACGAGGATGTGGCCCTGTTCGCAGCGGATTACCTGCTACAGGCCTACCCTGAGCGCGTTTGTGAACGTTATGGCCTGGACGGAGCACCGGAGGACGGCCTGGCCCTGATGGACGCCATCGCCGCCAGGCGGCGTTTCTTCGCCAAAGGCGGCGTCCCGGACTTGCACAAGGTCTCGGAAGTACTGCTCAATGAGCTCCGGGCCGGAACCCTGGGCGCCATCTCCCTGGAAACCCCGGCCATGGTGGAAACCGAACAGGCCCGGGAAGCCATCCTGCAGCAGCAGGAGGCAGCCCGCGAGGAAGAGAAGAAGGCCACCCGCAAGCGACGCAGATAGTTCCTGGAACACAGGCACCTGACCAAGGTCAAATACCAATCGGCGTGTAAATTGCCTAAACTCTCGCACCAGATCTGAAAGGGCGGGCAATTCGGTGTCCGTCGGGAATGCATCAGGGCCGGCCGGGAATCGCTGGACAGGCCCGACATCAAGGAGAACTCTATGAGACGGGTAGTGGTAACCGGCATGGGCATCGTGTCCTGCCTTGGCAACTCCACCGACGAGGTGACCGACAGCCTGCGACAGGGCAAGTCCGGCATCCGCTTCAACGAAACCTACAAGGAACTGGGCTTCCGCAGCCAGATCTGCGGCACCGTGGACGTGGACACCTCGGTCATCGACCGCAAGCTCCGCCGTTTCATGGGCGAGTCCGCCATGTACGCCTACCTGTCCATGGAGCAGGCCATTGAACAGTCCGGTCTGACGCCGGAGATGATCTCCAACGATCGTACCGGCCTGATTGCCGGCTCCGGCGGCGCCTCCTGCTCCAGCCAGGTGGAAGCCACCGACATCATGCGG
Source organism: Marinobacter sp. OP 3.4 (assembly GCF_036224885.1). Taxonomy (NCBI): domain Bacteria; kingdom Pseudomonadati; phylum Pseudomonadota; class Gammaproteobacteria; order Pseudomonadales; family Marinobacteraceae; genus Marinobacter; species Marinobacter sp. OP 3.4. The sequence continues at coordinate 13,687 of NZ_JAVVLT010000109.1, read as the reverse complement.
GAGAAAGGCGTCAAGCGCATCGGCGCGTTCATGGTACCGCGTATCATGACCTCCACCGTGTCCGCCTGCCTGGCAACCGCCTACAAGATCCGCGGCGTGAATTACTCCATGTCCTCCGCCTGCGCCACCAGCGCCCACTGCATCGGCCACGCCATGGAACAGATCCAGAACGGCAAGCAGGATATCGTCTTCGCCGGCGGCGGCGAGGAAGAGGACTGGAGCCTGACCATGCTGTTCGATGCCATGGGGGCCCTGTCCTTCAAGTACAACGATACCCCCGAGGCGGCCTCCCGCCCCTTCGACACCGGTCGTGACGGCTTCGTGATCGCCGGTGGCGGCGGCATGCTGGTGCTGGAGGAACTGGAGCACGCCCGTCAGCGCGGCGCCAACATCATTGCCGAACTCACCGGCTATGGCGCCACCTCCGACGGCTATGACATGGTGGCCCCGTCCGGCGAGGGTGCCGCCCGCTGCATGAAGCAGGCCATGGCCACGGTTGAGGGGGATATCGACTACATCAATGCCCACGGCACCAGCACACCGGTGGGGGATGTGGCCGAGATGCAGGCGGTCCGCAACGTGTTCGGGGACAGGGTACCCGCGATTTCCTCCACCAAGTCGCTGACCGGGCATTCCCTGGGCGCAACCGGAGCCCAGGAGGCCATCTACTCCCTGCTGATGCTGCAGAACGGCTTTATTGCCGGCACCGCCAACCTGGAGAACCCGGACGAGGAACTGGCCGGGATGCCCATTATCGGCCCGGATGCCCGTGAGCAGAGCCTGAACAGCGTGATGTCCAACAGCTTTGGCTTTGGTGGCACCAACGCCTCACTGGTGTTCAGCAAACTGTCATAAACAGACAGCCCCGGAGGGAGACTTCCGGGGCTGATCTGCCCCTGATGTGTAAAGTACGCACTGCCAGGCATTGGCAAACACTCTCGGCTCGTATTACTGTGTCGGTTGACAAGGGTCAACATTACCGCCCGCTCACATTCCTTCAGGGCTCGCCATGAATCAGTCCATACAGGTCCGCCAGACCGCCACCAACACCAAGTCGTCCTGCCAGTACTGCAGCCTGAGCAACCTGTGCCTGCCACTGGCGCTGGACAGCAGCGAGATGAACCGTCTGGACGAGGTGGTCAACCGTGATCGCATCTTTAACCGCGGTGAACAGGTCTTTACGCAGAACGCGCCCTTCCACGCCTGCTTTGCGGTCAAGAGCGGGGCTATCAAGACGTCGGTGGTAACGGAATCCGGGGAGGAGCAGATTACCGGTTTCTTCATGCCGGGGGACCTGGTGGGCCTCGACAGCATGAGTGACGACACCCACGCTTCGTCGGCGAAAGCGCTGGAGCGCACCAGTGTGTGTGAGATACCGGTGGACCAGTTGGAAGCGCTGGCCCACATCATGCCCGGGATGCAACACCACATCCTGCACCTGATGAGCCAGGAAATCCGCAACAGCCACCAGCTATCGGTGCTGCTGAGCAAGAATACGGCGGAAGAACGCATCGCGGCGCTGCTGCTGTCCCTGTCGACCCGCTTCCATCGCCGCAAGCTGTCGCCGACCCACTTCAACCTGCCCATGGCCCGCAATGATATTGCCAATTTCCTGGGCCTGGCGGTGGAAACCGTCAGCCGGGTGTTCACCCGGTTCCAGAATCAGGGCCTGATACGAGCCCGCGGCCGAGACATCGAACTAGTCAACATTGAGGCCCTTCAGGCCATGGCTTTGGGCAACACCCAGGCCTGACAACTCAAGCTCTTCGGCCAGGGCGGTCCGCCAGGGTTGCTGCTTGACGCCAAAGGTATTTCGTATCTTGGTGCAGCCCAGGGTGGCGTTTTCCGGTTCCACGGCACCCCAGTCCGGCTGCTCATCCATGACGTGGACGGCCTTCTCGTCGCCGTCGCCATCCACCTCCGGCCTGTCGGCAATGGCAAGGCCCAGTTCATACTGGCTGATTTCCTCGGCACCGGCGTACTGGTAGGTACCCCAGACCTCGGCACCGCAGTCCAGCTGCATCAGGATGGCACTGATCACCCGTGCCAGGTCACTGGCGGCCACCGGTTGCCCCCGGTGCCGGCTCGACAGGCACAGGGATTTCCCCTGCCGCGCCGACTCCACCACCTTGCGGATAAACCGCTGCAGCCCCCAGCCGGTACGCAGCAGGATGTGCCGGGGCAGCACCGTTCTCAGCACCTGCTCGCACTCCCACTGCCAGATACCCAGCTGGCCAATGGGATTGCCGGGGTTGGAAGACAGGTAGGCGCTCTGCTTGCGGCCGTCAAAGACGTAGGAGGTGGACAGTTGTAGCAGGATCATATCGTTGGCGGCGGCGTACTCCGCCAGGGCCATGGGCAACGAGAAGGCCTTGGTGCGGGCCTGTTCCGGGTCCGCCTCGGCAGGTTCGGGATCGCTCAGCCACATGGCGTTGACGATCACATCCGTGCCCTCGGGTATCCATTGCGGTACCCCGGACAGGTCCAGGTGGGACAGGTCACTGATCAGCAGCGGCGTCACCTCAAGATGGGTGCGGGCCAACCGCTTCAGGAGCAGGCGCCCCAATACCCCGTTGTTATGGACTACCAGTACATTCACGACTCTGATCCCGTCATTCGGCCTGTGGGCCTACTTTCCAGTGCCATCCGGGGCACGCGCCCGGTTACGCCTGTCAGCAGTTCATAACTGATCGTACCGGCGCAGGCCGCCACCTCGTCAATAGGAATATTCGGTCCCCAGAGCTCCACCGGATCACCCACGGTGGCGCCCTCGACACCCGTCAGGTCCACCGCCAGCATATCCATGGACACCCGGCCGATCAGGGAGGCCCGTGTTCCCCGCACCCCCACCGGGGTGCCGTTGACCGCATGGCGTGGGTAGCCATCGCCATATCCGGCACAAACCATGCCCATGACCGTGGGTCGGGTGGCGCGCCAGGTCTCGCCGTAACCCACGGCCTCCCCCGGTGCCAGGTCGCGTATGGCAATCAGCCGGGATTCCAGAGTCATCACCGATTTCAGGCCCAGCTCGGGCCCATGGTGCCCCAGCATGGGGGACGAGCCATAGAGCATGATGCCGGGGCGGGTCCAGTCAAACATCCGCTGTCCGGGCCGGAAGTGGGCCGCGGAATTGGCGACACTGCGGTCAATGGACCCCAGGGGGGCCGTGGCCTCGTCAAACAGGGCGGTCTGCTCGGCGGTGCGATCGCTGGTTTCGTCGTCGGCGCAGGCAAAATGGGTCATGGCGCCGGTCGCCCGGATACCGCTGCGTTGCAGTCGTTGGCACACCGCCGCAACCTCCCCCGGCGCAAAGCCCAGGCGGTTCATACCGGAATTGACCTTGAGCCATACCCGGGGGCGGGCACCGCCGGACTCCAGCCATTCGACCTGGTGCTCATGGTGCACCACCACGATAAAATCCTCGGCGTCACACAGCGACAGGTCGGACGCCTGGTGCACCCCCTGCATCAGCAACACCGGCTGGGTCAGCCCGGCTTCCCGGAGCGCCACGGCTTCCTCCAGGCAGGCGACGGCGTAATGGTCGGTTTCCCCGGCCAGGGCCCGGGCCACCCGTTCGATGCCGTGGCCATAGCCATCGGCCTTGACCACCGCCATGGCCCGGGCGCCTCCCGCCCGTTCACGGGCGATATGGAAGTTGTGCCTCAGGCTGTCCAGGTTAATGCGGGCAACGGTCTCACGCGGCATCAGTAATCCCCGCCGTAGTCACCGTGGGCCAGGTCCTCGAACTTGGTGTACTTGCCGATGAAGGCCAGCCGCACCGTCCCGATGGGACCGTTCCGCTGTTTGCCGATGATGATCTCGGCAATGCCCTTGTCCTGGGTGTCCTCGTTGTAGACCTCGTCCCGGTAGACGAACATGATCACGTCGGCGTCCTGCTCGATGGCACCGGATTCCCGCAGGTCCGAGTTCACCGGGCGTTTGTTGGGCCGTTGTTCGAGGCTCCGGTTGAGCTGCGACAGGGCCACCAGCGGACAGCTCAGTTCCTTGGCCAGCCCCTTCAGGGAACGGGAGATCTCCGAAATTTCGGCGGTACGACCCTCGGTGTTGCCCGGCACCCGCATCAGCTGCAGGTAATCCACCATGATCAGGCTGAGCTTGCCGCCATTCTCCCGGGCCACGCGGCGGGCCCGGGAGCGCATCTCGGTGGGGCTCAGGCCTGGGGTATCGTCAATGTACAGGGGCTTGTCCTTGAGCAGGCTCACCGCCGACGTCAGCCGGGGCCAGTCGTCCTCCTCCAGCTTGCCGCTGCGCATGCGGGTCTGGTCGATGCGCCCCAGGGACGACAGCATACGCATGACAATGGCATCCGCCGGCATCTCCATACTGAACACCAGTACGGGCTCGCCGGTGGACAACAGCGCGTTCTCGACGATGTTCATGGCAAAGGTGGTCTTACCCATGGAGGGCCGCCCGGCCACGATCAACAGGTCCGACGGCTGCATCCCCGAGGTCCATTCATCCAGGTCGGAGAAGCCCGTGGTCACACCGGTCACCTTATCGCCGGACTCGAACAACTCCTCGATGCGGGTCAGCGCCTGGGTCAGGATCGGGTTGATGGGCTTGGGGCCGGAGCCCTCCTTGGTACGGGACTCGGCGATGCGGAAAACATTACGCTCGGCCTCGTCCAGCAGGTCGGCACTGGTGCGACCCTGGGGATTGAAGGCGGAATCGACGATACCGCCGGACACCTCGATCAGCTGACGCAGGATGGAGCGCTCGGCCACGATCTGGGCATAGGCCCGGATATTGGCAGCGCTGGGGGTCTTTTCCGCCAGCTCCGCCAGGTAGGACAGGCCGCCGGCGTCCTCGATATCCCCCGCCCGTTCCAGGTACTCCGCAAGGGTCACCACGTCCAGCGGCTCGCTTTCGGTGGCCAGGCGCTCCACCGCCGCATAGATCAGGCGATGATCCTGACGGTAGAAGTCGGACGCGGTAATCAGTTCGGTGACTTCATCGAACCGACGGTTGTCCAGCATCAGGCCACCGAGTACGGCCTGTTCCGCTTCCACGGAATGGGGAGGAATCTTGACTCTGGAGGTTTCCAGGTCGGCGCTGGATGCCTTGAAACTGCTGGTGGCCATGCAAACTCTCGGATGCTGAAACAGGGACAACGGGTGGCGACGGGCCGGAATCCGGGCGATTGCCGGAGACCAGGTTTGCCAGATACGTTCCTAGGATACCAGAAACACACAGGCCCGGAAGCTGCCTAGGCAGCCCGGGCCTGTGAAACTGAGAACCCGACGGGAAACCGCCGCCCGGCTCTCAAAACATAACGGTGAAATCCGGATCAGTCGGCGACAACGGCCAGCTGAACGGTCACGGTTACGTCGGTGTGCAGCTGAAGCTCGATCTCGTACTCGCCGGTCACCCGGATCGGGCCCTCCGGCAGACGGACTTCGCTCTTCTCCACGTCGGTACCGGCAGCGGTAATGGCGTCAGCGATATCGCGAACACCAATGGAACCGAACAGCTTGCCTTCGTCACCGGCCTTGGAGCTGATGGTGAAGGACTGGCCTTCCAGCGCTTCGGCGCGGCTCTGGGCGGCAGCCTGCTTGTCGGCGGCGGCCTTTTCCAGTTCTGCACGACGCTCTTCGAACGCCTTCAGGTTTTCCTCGGTCGCGGCAACCGCCTTGCCATAAGGCAGCAGGAAGTTACGACCGTAACCGGCCTTTACCTTGACCTTGTCACCCAGGGAACCCAGGTTTGCAACTTTCTCGAGCAGAATAACTTCCATCTCGTTAACCTCTTCGTGCTTTATTCAGCCGGCCCGGCAGGCCTGATTCGGCGCCGGATATCCAGCCAGCTATCCACAATTGCCAACAGCATTAACAACAGACTGATCGTAAAACCCTGAACCACAAGCAAGGCATAGAACGCCACCAGCCACAGGTTGCTGGCCTTCTTCAGGCCAACCACGCCATGAACCAGCGCGATACCGGCCACCAGCAACGGCAGACCGGCCACCCACCCCAGCAGCAACGGGTTGATCCCGGCCATCGGGGCCACCAGGAGCAGCAGCACGCAGACCGCCGCCACGCCCCTGGAGAGGCGGAAACCGTGGAACTCACGGCGGAATCCACCCGGATTGTACAGTGCCGCCTGCCAGTACCTGGACAGCATGATCACGGCCACTGCCATGCCCAGATAGGTACCGGGCATCAGGCCATTCACCATACTGCGCACCGCCGGCCTGAAGTCTTCACCGAGCTGGGCCGCCATGTCCGGATAGGCCCACTGGTAGATTTCCAGGAAGGCATCCGTAACGGCCGCCAGCATGTCGGAAAACAGGCTTGGCAGCAGTAGCCCGATGACCAGGCCGAGGGCGGAGCCTGCCAGCAGGCTGCGCTCCCAGGACACGGTGCCGCGAAGCACCGCCGCCATCAGGTACACCAGCAACAACACCGCGATAACCGACGGCTCATTGCCGAACCAGGCCCAGCCAAGGGCCGGCAGCAGGGCCCAAAGGCCGATATTCAGCCCCTGAACGGGCCCAAGCCTGAGTACAACCAGGCCGACAACCGCTGCCCCGATCCATGACAGGTAGGGAATCGCGGTTGCCAGGGCAGCAACGCCGCCCGCTTGCAGGGGACCGCGCATTACATACTGAGCCAGTGCACGCATGGTCCCGGGTCCTGAACGATCTTAGTTGTCGTGGCTGTCCGTGTACGGCAGCAGGGCCAGGTAGCGAGCGCGCTTGATGGCGGTCGACAGCTGACGCTGGTAACGGGCCTTGGTGCCGGTGATCCGGCTGGGCACGATCTTGCCGGTTTCGGTGATGTAACCTTTCAGGGTGTCCAGATCCTTGTAATCGATCTCCTTGACACCTTCTGCCGTGAAGCGACAGAACTTACGACGTCTGAAAAAACGAGCCATTGATTAACTCCTCAACTCCGGATGGGGGTAATTACTCTTCTTCGTCCTGGGACGACTTTTCCTGACGGTCCTCACGGCGCTCACTGGTTTCAGTGTTGCGACGCGGACGATCGTCGGAACGACGGTCTTCCCGGGACTCAGCAGCCTTCATCGGAGACATTTCAGTATCCGGACCATCACGACGGATCACCATTTCACGGATGATTGCATCGTTGAAGCGGAAGTTGTGAGCCAGCTCGTCAAGAGCCGCCTGAGAACATTCAATGTTCATCAGGACGTAGTGAGCCTTGTGGATCTTGTTGATCGGGTAGGCCAGGTGACGACGTCCCCAGTCCTCAAGGCGATGAATCTTACCGCCGTCATCGGTGATGAGGCCGGTGTAACGCTCGATCATGGCGGGCACCTGCTCGCTCTGATCGGGATGCACCATGAATACGATTTCGTAGTGACGCATGTTTTCTCCCTACGGTTTGAACAGCCGTCCGCAGGCGTATTATCTCTGCGGAAAGCAAGGAGTCGGCAGTTGGGAGTCTGCGCGGTAGACATCGCGCAGACTCCTGGACCGCCGGTTTCTGGGGTGATAATCAAAGAACCGGTATAACCACCGGTTTTCAGGCAATAGCACCCCGACCCTTGGAAAAGGGGTGCCGTATTCTATGCGCCTGCACCCGCGGATGCAACAGAAACGAACTACTGGACAAGGGCCCGCTGCCTGACAGCCTCATAGAGACAGACCCCGGTCGCCACGGACACATTCAGGCTGTCCACCAGCCCCTGCATGGGAATCTTGATAAGATGGTCGCAATGATCCCGGGTCAGCCGGCGCATGCCCTTGCCTTCCGCCCCCATCACCAGCCCCACCGGGCCATTGAAGTCCGCCTGATACAGGGTGGCATCCGCCTCTCCGGCGGTGCCGATCAACCAGACGCCCTGCTCCTGCAAAGTCCGCAGGCACCGGGCCAGGTTGGTCACCCGCACAAAGGGAACGGTTTCGGCGGCACCGCAGGCCACCTTCCGTGCCGTGGGATTGAGGGTGGCGGATTTATCCTTCGGCACGATAACAGCGGCCACACCAGCCGCATCCGCCGTGCGCATGCAGGCCCCCAGATTGTGGGGATCGGTGACACCGTCCAGGATCAACAGCAAGGGAGGCTCGGAACGGGCCGCCAGCAGGGCGTACAGGTCGTCTTCCGTCCACTCCCGGCTTTCCGACACCTGGGCCACCACGCCCTGGTGGGCACCGGAGACCCGCCTGTCCAGCTCCTTGCGGTGCACTTCCTGCCAGCGCACCCCCAGCCGGTCCAGGCTTTCGGTCACCTGCCGCACCCGCCGGTCCTGGCGCCCCTGCTGGATCCACACCTGTTGCAGGCGATCCGGCTCTTTCTTCAGTACGGCATCAACGGCATGCCAGCCAAATACAAACTCTTCCGACACGTTGAACGTTCCTACCTGTTATCGACCGGAACCGGATTTCCCACGGGCACCACCCTTGCGCGCGGTGGACTTGCCTCCGCCCGCCTTATTACCGGGCGTGCCGCCCTTACCGCCGGCCCCCTTCTTGCCGGATGACTTCTTCTCCGCCTCACGGGCCGCGTCGGCCACAAGCTGGTCCTTTGCCGAGGATTTGCCACCACGCCCCCTGGACCGGCTGCTGGACTTATTACTGGACTTGGTGCCGGACTTGCCGCCCTTGCCCGCACCGGCGGGAGCCCCGGCGCCAGTGCGACCACCCTTCCGGGCGCCGGAACGGCGGGTGGGCTCGCTGATCAGTTCCAGGTCGATCTTGCGGTCGTCCAGATCGACCCGCACCACCTGGACCCGCACACTGTCGCCCAGCTGGAAACTGGTGGAGGTACGCTCCCCCACCAGCCGGTGCTTGGCAGAATCATGGTGGTAGTAGTCGCCTCCGAGGGTGGAGATATGGACCAGACCCTCGATATAGATGTCCTCCAGTTCCACGAAAAACCCGAAGGGCACCACGGCGGCGATAACGCCATCGTAGGTTTCGCCTACATGCTCCCGCAGGAACTCGCACTTGAGCCAGGCCATGACATCGCGGGTAGCATCATCGGCCCGGCGCTCGGTCATGGAGCAGTGCTCACCCAACTGCACCATGCGGGCCTGGTCGTAGGGGTATTCCGCCAGCTCCGGATCACGCTCGGGCGGGTGCACCACGTCCTTCGCCTGCTCCTGGCGATGAACGATGGACTTGATGGCCCGGTGGACAATCAGGTCCGGATAACGCCGGATGGGCGATGTGAAGTGCGCGTAGCTGGCAAACCCGAGCCCGAAGTGACCGCTCTCTTCCGGGCTGTAGACCGCCTGACTGAGGGATCGCAGCATGACCATCTGGATCACATGGGCATCCGGGCGATCCTTGATACTGTTCAGCAACTCCTGGTAATCCGCCGAGGTGGGCTTGTCACCGCCACCCAGTTGCAGACCCAGCTCCCCCAGGAACAGCCGGACCGACTGAAGGCGCTCTTCTGACGGCGCATCGTGCACGCGGTAAAGCGCCGGCACCTGGTATTTCTTCAGGAAGCGTGCGGTGGCCACGTTGGCGCACAGCATGCACTCCTCGACAATTTTGTGGGCATCGTTGCGCACCACCGGCACGATTTCCTCGATCTTGCGGCTGGCATCGAAGATCACCCGCGTCTCGGTGGTCTCGAAGTCGATGGCACCCCGCTCGGTACGCGCCTTGCGGAACGCCTTGTAGACGTCGTACAGGTCGTGGAGCTGAGGCAGGATATCGGAGTACAACTGACAAAGGCCAATGCCGGTCTCGGTATCCGAATGCTCCAGCATCTGGCTGACCTTGGTGTAGGTGAGCCGGGCATGGCTGTGCATCACCGCCTGGTAGAAGCTGTAACTGCTGAGTCGCCCCGCCGCGCTGATGGTCATGTCCGCCACCATGCACAGCCGGTCCACGCCCGGATTCAGAGAGCACAGGCCGTTGGACAGCTTCTCCGGCAGCATGGGCACCACATGGTCCGGGAAGTACACCGAGTTACCACGGTTGATGGCTTCCTCGTCCAGCGGTGAGCCGGGGCGGACGTAGTGGGACACATCGGCAATGGCCACGATCAGGCGATAACCGCCCCGGGGGCGGCGCTCACAGTAAAGGGCGTCGTCAAAGTCCCGGGCGTCCTCACCGTCGATGGTCACCAGGGGCAGGTGCCGGATATCCACCCGGTTCTGCTTGTCCTCGTCGCGGACCTCTTCAGCGATGCCGGCGGCCTGGCGCCCGACTTCCGGCGGCCAGGCGTGGGGAATGTCATAGGAACGGATGGCCACCTCGATCTCCATACCCGGCGCCATATGCTCGCCCAGCACCTCGACGACCCGACCGGTGGGCTTCGCCCGCTGGGTCGGCTGCCGGAGGATGTCCACCACCACGTACTGACCATGACGGCCCTTGCCGCAGTCTTCCTCGGCCACCATGATCTCGTTGTTGATGCGGGGATTCTCCGGAACCACGAAGGAGATACCGTTCTCCCGGAACAGCCGACCCACGGTCTGGGTGGTCTTGTGCTCCAGCACCTCCACGATCTTGCCTTCACGACGCCCCCGGTCATCCACACTTTCCACCCGGGCGGCTACCCGGTCACCATGGAAAACCTGGCGCATCTGGCGCGCGCTCAGGAACAGGTCGGAACCGCCGTCGTCCGGCATCAGGAAACCAAAGCCGTCCTTGTGACCGGACACCCGCCCCGTCACCAGGTCCGCCTCGTCAATGGGCAGGTAACGTCCTTTGCGGTTGCAGATGAGCTGGCCGTCCCGGCACATGGCAATCAGCCGGCGACGCAGGGCTTCGATGCCCTCCTCACTGTTCTGGCCCAGTTCCTGGCACAGGGTTTCGTGGGTGGCGGGGGCGCCGCGCTGGCGCAGGTGGTCCAGGATGAATTCCCGGCTCTGGATGGGGTTATCGTATTTTTGCGCTTCGCGATCCGCATGGGGATCACCCGTCTGTTTTCTGGAAGTCATATTCCTCTCTTCTCTGGTTGAATGCCGACTATCGGCTGCAACCAGGCCCGGACACCTTTTCATCCACTGTCCGGTTAATTCGGCAAAGCTCTTCTGTTCCGGTGATCAGATCCACCCAGAACCCTGGCGAATTACCCGGACCAGATGATTCAAAGGCATCCAGACCCGGCAGAATGTACCAGGAGTATAACGCCCTGCCCCCACTGCCACCTAACAATGCCGTGAAATCACCTTAAGGGATCATGCCTACACGACCCGGAAATTTTTTACAGAACGACTTCAAAAAGTGTTTGACAGACCCCAACTGAATTATTAAAGTACGCGCCATCGGTTGAGGGGCACACCCCAGCCGGCAACGGAAAGCTTGAATTCGTTTACGAATTCAGTAAGATAGCGAGACGTTGTAGTCACCTGCCGAGGTGGTGAAATTGGTAGACACGCTAGCTTCAGGTGCTAGTGGGGGCAACCCCGTGGAGGTTCAAGTCCTCTCCTCGGCACCATTTCCTTCCCCAGGAAATGGCAGATCATGTCATCTGAATCATAACCTTTCCTTGACGGAAGATTTATTGTCTTCAGGTGGCGCTAGGAGTATGACCACGAACTACTATCACGCCGACCGAAGCTCATCGAATATCTCCCAGATTCCTTCACTTACAGAACTTATCCCGTTTCGGAAAAGTTATTCGTCCAATACCTGAAACCCTCAATTCTCAACAATTGAGGAAATTTTATAGTTCATAATCTGGGGCCAAAAGTTCATCACATTCCACCTTATAAGCTCAAACCAACTCTGAAGAGAATTTAGGAGAAACTTTCTTCTAAAATCTTCACTGAACTAACCCCACCTTCCTCTTTGCCCTCTGGACGCTTTCTTGGTATTTGCCGGAGAATACATCTGGAATCGCCTCTTTTCGAATTCGTGCCATTTCCGCCATCGAAAATCGTTTGTGCAGATCCTTCGAGAGGTAGGCCCCGACGTTACTCCAGGTAGGTGCCTCTCCGTCCTCATAGACCATTTGAAGCGACACATAAATTTCATCCTTCAAGCGCTCGGATCTTACTACGCTCAAAACATCCAGATGTTTCTTGTAGATCTCCGAGATTATCTTTACCTTCCGGCCGAACATGGACTCGAGATAACCAGAAGAGACGCCCAGCAAAGCAGCGATTTTTGCGCGAGAATGAGGCATTACTTTGCCGGAAATGATTCGATCGAGATAACGATCAATCCGTTCAATTGCAGCGACGCTCCTGACTTTCCTAGCACAGGGCTGATCGTCATACAGCAATTCTCCATCTACGACTCGTAATCCCCTTTCTGGGTCCGGCTCTCTGCGCGCCCACTGAATCTTCGATCGACTCCGTTTGTTTGATTCAATGATTTCAGATGCGCTCACCCGCTTCATCACAACATCTGCCCAGGGCACCTTCAGTTTGCCGAAAACGCGCTGAACACTTTTTAAAGTTGGTTTTGTTTCCCCTGTCATCCAGCATTCAACACAGTGCCTGTCCATTTTCAGGAACTCAGCAAATCGCGGGATTCCTTCAGCGGAGAACATATAGGCAATTTGCCGCAATACGGACTCGAGGCTTTCCTCTGCAACTAGAGTCTGATCAAAAATTCCGAGTACGAGGGAAGAATAAACCTCACTTTCTTTACAGTCGGCATCGGATCGTTTCGATAGAGCGCTCTCCGATAGTGATTGCTCACAATGATGGCAGAATCCTATCTCACATTTGGTGGAGAGGTAGGGCTGAGCTTTGAGGCAATGCTGGCAATAATCTCTGAGTTTGCATCGATGCTTCACACAATGCGAGACGCCTTGTAAGCTCCAAGCGAGTCGATCGTACTGCCCTCCATTCGAACGATCGTCGTGATAGCAAACGGGGCACCACTGCTTGTTCTTCCTGATGAATCCGCGAGCGCTATGATCAATCTGATCATAAAGATGCACAAAGGTCATAGCCGCGACTAAATGATGAGCAAGACCTGCCCGTGTCGAAATACTTTCTATGATGGTGACCGTTTTGGGAGTCAGAGAATTAAAGCTCGTCGCTATTTCATGATTCAGAAACCCAGGGGACTTTCCTGGGTCAAGCAGACTACCAATCAGCAAAGACGGCTTAACAGAGTGGTGCCACGCAAGTCGCCCCACGTATGACGTAAGAGACTCGATATTTTCTCCTTCCCCTTTAATTGCAATCGGCCGGAGCGTGCTGCGCGCTGCTGACCTGAGATAGCCTTCATGATGCATTGACTTGATCCCTCTTTGGCTTCCTGACACCGGGACGGGAAGAGGAAGTCTCAGCCCTTTTTCTCTTGACTTGGCTAGACTGCATGGAACTGCGGCTTCCAATGAATTCACTCTTAAGCGAGTCGATATCGGGCTGATAGAAACTCGCTTCGCCTTCTTTGATTTCCTCGATGATCCTCTGAAGTGCCTTGGGAGGATGCATTGTTGCCTCAAGATGTTTGACACCTAGAGTGTCTGCACCATCATTTACAGCACGATTCATCGCCCGGTAGATCCAGTCCTTGAGAATACCGACACAACCACAACAGCGTATGTAAACGTACTCAAGGTCTGGCCTCAAAAGCTCTTCATCCAGATCCATTGGAACGTGGGCAAGCAGGCCGCTATATGCGTTGAAGAAAGACTGCAGGTCACTTTGAGCGCCAAAGCTATACCGCGAAAATTGCAGATAATCCGTCACCCGGTTCATCTGCCCACTCCAATCCATCATGAAGCATGCGTAAACCGCTGAAGGTTGCCACCCATTCCACGTGAAGCCTGCCACCCGGACC
>NZ_JAVVLT010000108.1:0-33955 GCF_036224885.1 Marinobacter sp. OP 3.4 | reverse complement strand
GTTTTACCGCCGTCTCCTACTTTTTCACGCTAATCCGCGATGAACCTTTTTTATTTCCATTTTAAAAGAGCCGCTACTGGCTGATTGACGCAACGGCCTGCTCGACCCGTTCGGCGCCCGCGCTGATCCGGCGGACAATCTCCTCAACACTGGCCACCTCCGCCCTGCCGGTTTCGGCAACCCCGGCGACCTCGCTGATCTTGCTGACGACTTCCGCTGTCAGGGTCAGGTTTTCGTTCACCACCTTTTCGATCTCGGACGTGGACTCACCGGTACGGGCCGCCAATTGCCTGACTTCATCCGCAACCACGGCAAAGCCACGCCCCTGGTCTCCGGCCCTGGCCGCCTCAATGGCCGCATTTAGTGCCAGCAGGTTCGTGCGATCCGCCACTGCCGCGATGGTGCCGATGATCCGCTCAATGCTCTTGGACTGGGCATCGAGCTTCTCAATGACCGCTGTCGCTACCTCGATCCGGTCACGGATGCGATCCGACGTTTTCAGGGATGCAGCCAGCGACTCGGCTGCCTGCGACGCATTTCGGGAAGTTTCCGTGGCCGTGGCGGATGCCACTCCGGCGGCATTGCTGGTACGTTCTGCCTGTTCAACATGGTCGGTGATGTCACTGGCGAATTTGACCACCTTCCAGACGTTCCCATCTTCGTCCAGAATCGGGTTATAGGAGGCTTCAAGCCAGAGCGTCGAGCCATCCGCCCGCACTCGCTCGAACTTGCCGGATTTGAACTGTCCATGGCGAAGCTGTGCCCAGAAATCCGGGTTTTCCTGGTAGAAATCCGGCTTGCAGAATATCCGGTGGTGTCTGCCCCTGACCTCATCCAGCCGGTAGCCTACCGCATTGAGAAAGTTGTCGTTCGCTACCCGGATCTCCCCATCGGGTGTGAATTCGATCACCGCCATTGAACGGTTAATGGCGTCAAACACTGCCGCCTGGCGGGTGGTTCTTTGGTGTTCCGCCGTCACGTCATGGGCCAGCTTGATGATGTGGGAAACGCGGTTTTCAGGATCCCGTATCGGAAAGTAGCTGGCCTGCAGCCACAGGTCCTCTCCGGCTTTGCTCTTACGGGGGAAGGTTCCGGTCTGCTTTCTGCCCTCGGCGAGCTGATGCCAGAATGACCGGTACTCCAGTGTCCTGGCATGGTCCGGATCGCAGAATATCCGGTGGTGACGGCCCTGGATCTCTTCCAGTTCATAGCCGACCACATCAAGAAACAGCGCATTTGCCCGGAGGATGGTGCCGTCGGGCTTAAAATGGATACAGGCAACCGAATCCTCGATGGCGTCAATCGTGGATTCCAGGTCCTGTATTCTAACTTGCTGGGCGGATAGTTGCTGCTTACGGCGGTTCGCGAACATCGACGGGTTACCTGGCGCGTTTGAGGCTAAAGGGAATAGAGCATTCGAGGGAGCAGGGGAAATCCGTTCTCTCGAGGCAAGCATTACGCAGCGGGTAGCCCGGTGGTTCTCCCGGATTTGTCAAGCTTTGTCATATGTTCGCGAGGCTTTTGGCGAAGGGGGCAACGGTCCCGGTCTGGTTAATCCATTGCCCCCTGCCTGCTGCTCGCGCCTTGGCCAGCGGTAAGCCGTGAAGTTGCTCAGCGTGCAGTCATGCGGGACACTAGAACCCGTACAGGGCCTTCAGGTGCGCCATGAACTGGGGGCGATCTTCGGCGGCGTCCGCACGGACTTTCTTCACATGGGGGCGTTCTTCCATGCGCGCGCAGTAGGCCTCCAGCCCGGGCACATTCGACAGTGGATCCCGGTCCAGGAAGGCCTTGCCGACATTACGCACAATGGGCAGGTTCAGGATCGCCGCGATATCCGCCAGGGTGAACTGGTCGCCATAGGCAAACTGGTCAAAGGTGGACAGCTTCGGCAGCGCTGCGGCGGCCTTGTCGAGACTGCTCTCCACTTCCTTCAGCACCGCCGGGTCGGGGGCGGAACCGGTCAACAGGTTCGGAATCAGGCGACGGGCCACCAGCTCGAAGTAGAGCTCGATGAACTGTGATAGCTCTTGCACCTTGGCAATGTCAAAGGGCGTGGCTGGCAACAGGGAAGGCTCCGGGTGAGCCCGTTCGATGTAGTCCAGGATGGCGCGGGATTCACTGATAAAACCTTCGTCGGTTTCCAGGGCCGGGACCTTGCCCATCGGGCTCTTGTCGAGATACTCGGGTTTGTACTTGGGGCCGACGCCGGTGTAGGACAGTACCTCTTCGAACTCGATGCCTTTTTCCAGAAGGGCAAGTTTGGGGACGTTGTAGTAGTTGCTGGCGGAGAAGCCGTGGAGTTTGAGCATTGTTGTTTCCGTTATTGGTGTTTGTCAGTTGTGGATTGATAGGGGAACAGCATAACAGGCTTTTGGTGGCCGGACTCAGCCCCTGTGGAAACGTTCCGGGCGGAAAGGGCTGAGGTCAACGGCCGGGTTTTCACCGTCCAGCAGCTGGCCGATGATTTCCGCAGAACCGGCTGATAGCGTCCAGCCGAAGGTGCCGTGACCGGTGTTGAGCAGCAGGTTCTCCTGCCGGCCCCAGCCCAGCAGGGCGGGACCATCGGGAGTCATGGGGCGAAAGCCGGCCCAGGGCTCTGCCTGCTCAAGGTCGGCCGCGCCGGGGAACCGTGACGCAAAGGCTTCCCGAAGTACCTGCAGACGCCGCTCTGGAATCCCGCGATTGAAGTTGGCCAGCTCCACAAAACCGGTGACCCGAACCCGATCCCCCAGCCGGGTCATGGCCACCTTGTAGCCATGGTCCACCACCGTGGAGCGGGGCGCCTTTGCGGGATCGTCCAGGGTGCCGGTGAGGGAGTAACCCTTGACCGGATAGATGGGCAGGCTCAGGCCCAGGGGCCGGGCCAGGTCGCGGGAGGCACAGCCGGCACAAAGCACCACCTGATCGGTTTCCAGGTAGTGTGCAGGTGATGTGTTTTCTTCCGTACTCCGGCGGGTCTCCCCCGAAGCCTTTTGCAGCCAGGCGCCCTTTATGCGCTCATCGTGCAGGTCCCAGTCCCTGATGGTGGTGCGATACTGAAACGCCACGCCCCGCGCTTCACAGGCTATCGCCAGCGCCTGGGTAAAACGGTGGCAGTCGCCGGTACCGTCACCGGGCATTCGCAGACCTCCCGTTACGGGGCCCGGGCCCTGCATGCCGGGCTCCTGTTGCCGGACCGCTTCGGGGCTGAGCCACTCATGGTCAACACCCAGTGTATCCAGTACCCGGGCTTTCTGGCCAAGGGCCGTGCAGGCTGCCTGATCGTTTGCCACTTCCATCAGGCCTTCATGTTGCCCATCGAAGCAGTCTTCGGGAAGTTCCTCCAGTGCCAGGAAACACTGCCGGCTGTATTCGGCCAGGTCCAGCAAGGCCCCATGGCTCCGATTATAGCGCTCCTGGCTCAGGCTGCAGCGGGCCGTCATGGCCAGGAATTGCAGGGTGTGGAGGGACCAGGGTGTGGTGATCTTGAACGGACCGTACTTGCTGAACAGCCCCTTCAGGGCCTTGCCCACCATATCGGGAGCGGCCCAGGGATACACATAACCGTAGGAACGCTGACCGGCGTTGGCCCGGCTGGTTTCCAGGGCCGCCCCATCCAGACGGTCCACCACGGTCACCCGGTGCCCCCGTTTGGCCAGGGACCAGGCGGTGGTGACACCGACCACTCCGGCTCCGACGATCAGTACATTCATCAGGCTGCTCCTAAACCATCGAAAGGTGGATTTTGCAGGTTTATCCGGTCATCCGGGTGCCAATCAGGCACAGTTGGTCAGTTCCCAGTCATTGTGGGTCAGGGGTTCAGCCTCACGCTCGGTCACCAGTACGGTATTGCTCATGCCGATGCCCCACTGGCCAGGCAGTCGCAGGCAAAGGGGCAGGTGGAACACCATGCCCGGGGCGAACTGCCGCTGCTGCCCCCGGGCGATGTAGCCCGTGCCCTCGACCCAACTGGGCGGGAACTGCGCACCCACGGAGTAACCGAACACGCCGGAAAAGAACACCTCCCCGGCCACCGGGGCCAGCGCTGCCTCCGCGGCCCTGGCGGCATCATCAAAGCGGTTGCCGGGGCACATGGTATCCAGCAGGGCATCATGGATACGGCGGCAGACGTCCCTGAGCCGGCGCATCGGATCGCTGGGCTCGCCGGCCACTACCGTGCGCATCATCGGGGCGGTATAGCGCTGGCGGACGGCGCCGAACTCCAGGAACACCGGGTCGCCGGGCTGGATGACCCGTTGCTGGTGGTTCAGGTGGATGACGCTGATGCGTGGGCCGCTGGTGACAATGGGCTGCATGCTCATGAAATCGCTGCCCGCCGCCAGCAGGGCGCTGGCGCCGGCGGCGGCAACGGTGTTCTCGTCCACTCCCGGCCTGATCGTGGCAATCGCGGCTTCCAGCCCGGCCTCGGTAATACGGGCACTGTCCCGCAGGCATTCGATCTCGGCATCGGTCTTGATCAGGCGGACGCCAGCCAGCAGGTCGCCACAGGCCTGGAAGCGCTCCCGGCCCCGTTGGGAGGTAAGGGCTTCCATCACGCCAAAACGCAGCCCGGCATTCCAGGGATCGACGCCCACGCGACGGCAGCCCCGTAACTGGGAGACCAGGGGGTCGACCACGGATTCAACGTTTTCCCAGTGATAGCCGGAAATCTCATCCACCCAGGCCGTGGTGACCGCCGGCCCGGTTTCAATGGACGGAACCTGCAGGAAGCAGTGGTCAGTACGGAAGACCAGAGCAGTATGAACGGATACCTCGAAGGTCTTGTAGCCGGTCAGGTAATGGATGCTGGCGGGGTCGGTTACCAGCAGGGCATCCAACCCATGCTCGGCCATGGCTTTGGCTACCCGGCTGCGGCGTTCCGTGAACTCCGACGGGGGAAAGAAGCGCTCGCTGCCGACGCTGCATTCGGTGAGGGCGGTGCGGTAGGCATTGTGGTCCATTAGCAGGACTCCAGTCGATGGGGCCTGATGACACCCTAGCGCAGATTCCGGTAGCTCGGGAAGCGGTGGATGGCATAGGGTCCCGAGCATTCCGGATTGCCGCCGTGTGGACGGCGGTCATGGTGACGGGGTTGCGTCTTCCGGATCCAGTTGGACTGGAAATCCCAACGGGCGAAGTTGGCCCAGGGCGGCCGGCTCATGTGTCAGGATTCTTTTCCTGCCGTTCCTGTTCGCTGATACCGACGGTTCGCGAAGGGAGCCTGCGAACCCAGGTTTCAATCTCAAGGATCACCAGCACGACCACTCCGGCAACACCGGCGAAAACCAGCATTTCCAGGGATAATGGGCTGGTTTCAAAGGTGTTGTGGAACCAGGGCAGGTAGGTGAATAGTAGTTGCAGCGCCACGACGGCCGCCACCGCTCCAAGCACCACCGGTGTTCCCATGACACCCCGAAGGGTGATGGACGGTGTATCCAGGTAACGCACGGCAAACAGGTAGAACACCTCCATGGCCACCAGGGTGTTGACGGCCAGGGTACGGGCCACGCTCTGGTCGCCATGGTGGTGCATGGCCCAGAACCAGGCTTCGAAGATACCCACCAGAAACAGGAGCGATACGAAAAACACCCGCCAGACCAGGAATCCCTGCAACAGGGATTGCTCCCTGGGCCGGGGTGGCTGCTTCATGACATCCGGTTCCGGCGGTTCGAACGCCAGGGTCATGGCCAGCACAACGGAGCTGACCATGTTGACCCAGAGAATCTGCAGCGCCGAAATAGGCAGTGCCAGCCCCAGCAGCAAGGCGGTAATAAGGCTGATGGATTCGCCGCCGTTGATGGGCAACATGAACGCAATGCCCTTTTTGAGGTTGGTGTAGACCGTGCGCCCCTCACGGACAGCGGCGGCGATGCTGGCAAAGTTATCGTCCAGCAACACCACCGATGAGGCCTCCCTCGCGGCTTCCGACCCTTTGACGCCCATGGCGATGCCCACGTCGGCCCGCTTCAGCGCCGGCGCGTCGTTGACACCGTCGCCGGTCATGGCGACAACACCGTGCTGTGCCTGCAGGGCCTCCACCAGCCTCAGTTTGTGTTCCGGGCTGGTGCGGGCGAATACGTCCACTTCCGTCGCCAGTTGTTGCAACGCTTCGGCGCTCAGGCCATCCAGCTCCTTCCCGGTTAACACCCGCTCGCTGTTCCGCAGCCCCAGCTTGCGGGCAATGGCACCTGCGGTCAGGGCGTGGTCGCCAGTGATCATTTTCACGCGGATACCCGCGGCATGGCAGTCCGAGATGGCGCGGATGGCTTCCTGCCGGGGCGGGTCCAGCAGCCCCACCAGGCCCAACAGTTCCACGCCGCTATCCAGGTCTTCCACCGCCAGGTCCGTGGTGCCACGGGGTACCGGTTTGCGGGCAAGGGCCAGTACCCTCAGGCCTTCCGAGGCCAGGTCAGCAATCACCTTTTCCCATCGGGCTCTATCCAGGGCGGCTGTTTCGCCATCCGCCGATAACTCCGATTCGCACATGTCCAGGATGCGCTCTGGGGCACCCTTGATGTACACCACGCCGTGGCCATGGTGATCATGGTTGAGGGTTGCCATGAAGCGGGTCTGGGTGTCGAAGGGGATTTCATCCCGGCGGGGCCAGTCACTGGCACTGGCTTCAATGTCGAACGACGCCTTGTGGGCAAACACCTTCAGGGCGGCTTCCATCGGGTCGCCCTGGATGCGTGGCGATACCTCCCTGAAATCAAGATGGGCATCGTTGCAGAGGGCAGCGGCACGGGCCAGTTCCTCCAGCGCCCCGGTAACCTCGGCGGGCTGGTGGTCCTGGCGCACCATACCTTCCAGTTCATAGCCCTCGCCGGTCACGTCCAGCCGCCAATGGCCCTGCACTGCGGTGGTCACCATCATTTCATTGCGGGTAAGGGTGCCGGTCTTGTCGGAGCAGATCACGGAGACCGCCCCCAGGGACTCGATAACGGGCATCCGCCGGACCACGGCCTGGCGTCGTGCCATCTGTCGCACGCCAATGGCCAGGGTAATGGTGAGTATTGCCGGCAACCCTTCGGGAATCGCAGCCACGGTCAGGCCAACCACCGCCATGAACAGCTCCCGGAAAGGCAGGCCACTGAAGGCCAGGCCTCCGGCGAATATGGCTGCTCCGGCAACAATCACAATGATGGACAGCAGCCGGGCGAACCGGTCCATCTGTTCCAGCAGCGGTGTTTTCAGGGAGGTGGTCCGGGCCAGCAGGCCGGAGATGCGACCAATCTCTGTTTCCGTTCCGGTGCGAACCACCACCCCGCGACCGGTGCCCGTGGATACCATGGTTCCGGAAAACGCCATGCCGGTCTGGTCACCCAGTGCTGACTCTTTTTCCACGGGCTCCGGGGATTTCTCCACCGCCTCGGACTCGCCCGTCAGGATGGCTTCCTCAACCTTCAGGTTGTGGCATTTTTCCAGCCGGATATCCGCCGGCACGCGGTCGCCGGGTTCCAGCAGGATGGTATCCCCGGGCACCAGGTCTGCGGCGTTCACCTGGTGCTGGCCATCCTCCCGCACCACCCGTGCTTTGGGGGCCAGCATATGGCGGATGGCGGACAGTGCCTGCTCGGCCTTGCCCTCCTGGATAAAGCCCACCAGTGTCTGGATGACCACCACTGCCAGGATAACGCCGGCGTCGACCCAATGACCCAATGCACCGGTAATGGCAGCCGCAGTCAGCAGAACGTAGATCAGGAAGTTGCGGAGCTGGCGCCCCAGCCTGGCCAGTGGGCCGCTGGATCGTCCTTCCGGGAGACGGTTGGGGCCATAGGTGGTGAGCCGTGCCGCGACATCTTCAGCGCTCAGGGGCGCTGTTGCCGTCAGTTGTTCCCGGGCACCGGCGGCATCCATGGTATGCCAGAGTTGTTCCGTGGTCTTGGTAGGGGAGGTATCAGTTGACAACACAGGTACCTGCCTGGCGTTCAAGGATCGCCACGGCATCCTCCAGCCTACCTATACCACTGATGCCGCCGCCTTCGGCGAAACGGCTTGCCGCTGCCAGTTTGGGCCCCATGGAGCCGGCCGGCAGGGCCAGGCTTTCCGCTTCGGCAAGGGTCAGGCTGTGGAGGGGGGCGGCGGCGTCCGTACCGAAATCACGGTAGACGGCATCCACATCGGTGAGCAGCAACAGGGCGTCTGCCCCCAGCTGTCGGGCAAGCAGGGCACTGGCCGCGTCCTTGTCGATCACCGCTTCCACGCCGATCATACTGCCGTCGTCCCGGCGCAGAACGGGAATGCCGCCGCCTCCGGCGCAGATCACCACCACACCCTGATCCAGCAGCAGTTGGAGCACCCGCATGTCCGGAATCTCCAGGGGTTCAGGGGAGGGCACCACCCGGCGCCACTTGTCTCCATCCTGGGCTATATGCCAGCCAGCGGCTTTGGCTCTGGACTCTGCTTCTTCCTTCCCATAAACGGGCCCGACAAACTTCGTGGGTTTCTGAAAAGCGGGGTCGTCCCTGTCCACCAGCACCTGGGTCAGCAGGGTGGCCACCGGGCGGTCATGGCCGAGGGCATTCTCCAGTTCCTGTTCGATGATATAGCCGATCATGCCTTCCGTTTCGGCGCCCAGCACGTCCAGCGGATAGGCTTCGTCCGGCTTGTAGGCGGCGCCCTGCAGTGCCAGCAGGCCCACCTGCGGGCCATTGCCATGGGTGATCACCAGTTGGTGGCCGGCGCGGACAATGCCCGCCAGTGATTCAGCGGCAATTTTTACATTGGCGCGCTGGGCCCTGGCGGTCAGCGGTTCACCGCGCCGCAACAGGGCATTGCCTCCGAGGGCTGCTACAACAAGCATTCCATACTCCCTGTATCAGGTTCCCAGAGTGGCAACGAGCACCGCCTTGATGGTGTGCATCCGGTTTTCCGCCTGATCAAACACAATAGAGGCGGGGCTTTCGAAGACCTCTTCGGTGACTTCCATGGCATCGATGCCGAACTCCACCTGGATCTCCCTGCCCACGGTGGTTTCGGTATTGTGGAAGGCTGGCAGGCAATGCATGAACCTTACCCGGGGGTTGCCGGTTTTCTCCATCAATGCCGCATTGACCTGGTAAGGCTGTAACAGCTTGATCCGCTCCGCCCATTTCTCCTTGGGTTCGCCCATGGATACCCATACGTCAGTGTAGACAAAATTCACACCTGCCACGGCGGTATCGATGTCCTCCGTGATCATGATCCGCGCTCCGGTATCATTGGCGATGGCTCGGGCTTCCTTCTGGATGGCTTCGCTTGGCCAGCAGGCTGTGGGGGCGCACAGGCGCACATCCATCCCCATCTTGGCGCCACCGATCAGCAGGCTGTCGCCCATGTTGTTGGCGGCGTCCCCGATGAATACAAACGCCACCTCCCTCAGGGGCTTTTCCACGTTTTCCTGCATGGTCAGGAAGTCCGCCAGTATCTGGGTCGGGTGGAACTCATTGGTCAGGCCGTTGTAGACCGGTACACCAGCATATTGCGCCAGTTCCTCAACGACGGCCTGACCGAATCCCCGGTATTCAATGGCATCGTAAACGCGGCCAAGCACCCGGGCAGTGTCCCTGACGGATTCCTTGTGGCCGATATGGGTACCCGTCGGCCCCAGGTAGGTGACCCGGGCGCCCTGGTCAAACGCGGCAACCTCGAAGCCTACCCGGGTTCGGGTGGAGTTTTTTTCGAAGATCAGCGCGATGTCCTTGCCTTTTAGCTGTGGCACTTCGGTGCCGGCGTATTTGGCGGTTTTCAGGTCGGCGGAAAGCTTCAGCAAAAAGCTGATCTCCCGTGGGGTAAAATCCCGCAGGGTCAGGAAATGCCGGTTCTTGAGGTTGAAAGCCATGGTTCTGCTCCTTCCTTGTCAGACTGCGTCTCGTATGGTCGGGCAGCTCATGCAGCGCCCACCGCCCCGGCCCCGCCCCAGTTCCGCGCCGGGAATGGCCAGCACGTCGATGCCGGCGGCTTCCAGGGCGGCGTTGGTGTCGTCGTTGCGGTCGTAACCGATGACCACGCCCGGGCTCAGGGCCAGTACGTTATTGCCATCGTTCCACTGCTCCCGTTCCCGCTCTGCAGGGGTATCGCCGCCGGTGGCAATCACCTCCAGGGAGGGGTAGCCCAGTACTTCCGCAACGACATCAAACAGCGGACGGGGGTCCTGATGGAAGGAAAGATGTTTTCCGCCCATGCCGGGGCGCAGGTCGTAGCACACCATCTGGTCTGCCATCTCCTTGAAGGCCGTGACCACATTGCCACCGCAGAAGGTAAACACGGTATCCAGGTGCATGGCGGAACGGGTCTTGGGAATCTGGCACGCAATCACCCGCTCAGCGGCATCGTTCGTGAAAAGGGCCCTGGCTAGCTGGCCGATCGCCTGCGGGGAGGAGCGTTCACCCATTCCAACCAGCACTACACCATTGCCCACCGGCATAATGTCACCCCCTTCCAGGGTCGCCAGGGCATGGTCTTCAAGAGGATCGCCCCAATGCACGTTGACCTTGCCGGCGAACACTGGATGGAACCGGTAGATGGCGCTCATCAACAGGGTTTCCGGTTTGCGTGCGGCCCAGTACATGGGGTTCAGGGTGACACCGCCATAGATCCAGGCGCTGTTGTCCCGGGTGAACAGGAAGTTCGGCAGCGGCGGCAGCACGAATCCGTGAGGCCCCAAATGGTTGCCAAACAGTCCGGAGGGGTCGAAAGGCAGGTCGCCCACTTCCAGTCCGCCAATCAGGAACTCTGCCAGGGTCTGGCCGGGAAGCTCGTCCATCCAGGCGCGAAGGTCGGACACCATGCCCACGCCGATATGATTCCAGGTAATGCGGTTATCCAGAATCCAGGCCCGCGCCCCGGGGATGTCCAGGGTGTCGGCCAGCAGTTCGTTGACGTCCAGCACCTCCACCCCCCGGGCACGCATCACCCCGGCGAATACATCATGGTCTTTCTGGGCCTGCTTGACCCAGAACACATCGTCAAACAGCAGCGCATCGCAATTGGACGGGGTCAGCCTCCGGTGGGCCAGCCCGGGGCGGCAGACAATCACCTGCCGCAGGGTGCCGGTTTCGGAATGAACGCCAAGGGTATGTTCAGCCATATCGCATGCTCCTTTGCCTGGGGTTTTGGAAAGGCTTACAGAAACGCGCCGACACTGATCACCACCGTGATGAACACGGTCAGGATCAGCAGCAGGGGCCAGATGAAGGCCAGCCAGCGGTCATAGGACACCCGCCCGATGGCCAGGCCACCAACCACCACGGCAAACGTTGGGTTGATCAGGTTCACCAGTCCGTTGGCGGACTGGTAAGCGGTGACCACCAGATCCCGTCCCACATTGGCGAAGTCCGCCAGTGGCGCAAGGATGGGCATGGAGAGCACAGCCAGGCCGGATGAGGATGGCACAAAGAAACTCATGCCCACTTCAATCCAGAACATCAGGTTGATGAACGCCAGTTCCGGCAACCCGCCCAGGGTGGTTTCTGCACTGTGCAGGATGGTGTCTGCAATCATGCCCTGTTCCATGATCACCACAATGCCCCGGGCTAGGCCCACCACCAGGGCAACTCCGAGCAGGTCGCGAGCGCCGTCAACAAAGCTGCCGGTCAGCTTTTTCTCCCCCAGCCGGGCGATCAGGCCAATCACGATGGCTGCGCCGAAGAAGAGCGAGCCCATCTGGGCCATCCACCAGCCCTGGGACGATACGCCCCAGATCATCACGATGAAGGTAAGGGCGAAGATAACCAGTGCTATTTTCTGGGTGCCGGTGAGGTCAAAGTTTTCCAGCTCGTCATGGCCCTGGAGGAAAAGCCTGCGATGGGCGTCTCTCTGCTTCGCAACCACCGAGCGGGACGGATCCGCCTTGACCCGATGGGCATAGCGCATCACGTAGGCGGTACAAATGATGAGCCCCCCGATAAGCAGCACAAATCGCAGTACGATACCGTCAGTAAACGGAATATCGGCGGCGTTCGCAGCGATAACGGTCGCAAACGGATTGATGGTGGACCCAAGTACGCCAATGCCGGCACCTACCAGTATGATGGCGACCCCGGTCACGGCGTCATAGCCCGCCGAGATGATCACCGGAATCAGAATGGCATAGAACGCCAGGGTCTCCTCCGCCATACCGTAGGTTGTGCCGCCCAGCGCGAACAGCGTCATCAGGATCGGGATCATCCATATCTCACGCCCTTCAAGCCGGTGCATGGCGCTACGAATGCCCGTGTCGATCGCGCCGGTGGCGTTCATGACGCCCAGGAAACCGCCAAGGAACAGCACGAAAAGGGCCACATCAATGGCGTTGGCGGCATAGCTGTCGGGGTCATAGAAGCCCGCCGTGGGCGCCAGCATTACATCCACAAAACCCTGGGGGTTGGGGGCGACGGTCTGATAGGTGCCAGGTACTGCCACCTCCCGTCCGACTTCTTCATTCATGGAGCGCTCGTATTGCCCTGCAGGAACAATCCAGGTGAGAGCCGCAACCAGAATGATCAGCAGGAATAGTATGGTATACGCCGTGGGAAATCGGGTTGCCAGGTCGTCTTCGGGGTTCGAGGGGTGCGTTTTATCAGCCATGTGGCGCCTCCGTGTGGCTTGCTGATCAACTGCGGGGCCTGAGTATGAATCCCATCGACGGTAGGCATGGTGATCCATGTCAAGTTGGCCATCAGGATGACGTTTTGCTGGTGATTCAGATGAATCATGCTGATGCGGACCTGATGACACCCTGGTGCAGATTTCGGTAGCTTGGGAAGCAGGGGCCGGAACATTCCGAAATTGCCGTCGTTTGGAGAGCGGTCATGGGGACGGGGTCGCGTCTTCCGGATTCAGTCGGACTGGAAATCCCAGTCCGAGAACAGGGTAAGCCCTCGCACCTCCAGGCCCAGCGCCCGCAACCAGTCGGCGGTGACCTCATTGGACTGGTGCAGGAACCAGTAATCCTGGGGGTAGGGTACGAACTCGAGCGCATAGATCGGCTGGTACTGGCGTGTGTCCGCGTTATCGAAATGACCGTCAAGGCGTTGTCGAAGGGCCATCACCCGGCTTTGACTGACCTGGAACGGGATCGCTTCGATATAACCCTCGGGTATGCCCGGGATGGGGCCGCCACCTTCAGGGGGGCGACTCAGGGTACCCCGGCCGATGGTCGCCCGGGTGGGCCAGAGGAAGGCCTGCATCGCCCGGAAAAGTCCGGTTTCATCCAGCGCGTACCAGCGCCATTCGCCATGGCTGTAGCGTCGCCACTGGCCGTCCGGGTCCGGTAGCACAAGGCTGGCATGACGGCCGTGGTTTACCAGATAGGCCCGGGTTGGAGACGCCGGATCTTCCGGCACTGTCACATGGTTGGCGCAGCCGCTGGTGGCCGCAACAACAATTGCCAGGGATGCCAGCAACGCCAACCGGACACTGCGGGCCATGGTTATCCCCACACCGCCTGGAGGGGGGATACCTGTTCTGTCACTCGTGATAGCGGCGGTAGGCTTCCGATCCACCCAGGATCAGCGCGGCGAGAGCGCCCAGGGCGCCGACCGCCAGTCCGGTCGTGGCGGCGGTGGAGAGGTGATCATCCCGGAACCGGCCCCGCACCCGCTTCAGCTGGCGGTTGGCCCCACGCCTGAGGCGCTGTGTTCGGGTGGTGGACTGCTCCTGGTAATACCAGACACCGGCGATAAGCCCGATCACGCCCAGCACGAGCGTTGAAATGCCCACGGTCTGGGCGGAGGGTTTGTGAAAGTGACGGGTATCCATACAGCGTCCTCCTGATGAGTAAACCGATTGCGTTGATGGACAGGATCTGACGGTACAACGTCGCAGTTCATCCTTCGGAAGTGGCTACCTACCAACGTAGGCCCGTCCTCCGGTCCTGGCAAGCGTCGCTGGAGGCGGGGCCAATTGCCCCCTCAAAACCGGGTGCCGGAAGCAGGCCATTCCTGGTCCGCTGTCCCGTCCCTTACGCCGGCAGTCTTGCGATAACCTTGATCTCGAAGTCGAAACCCGCCAGCCAGTTGACCCCGAGGGCCGTCCAGTTCGGATACGGCTTTTCCGGAAAGGCCCGATTCTTGGCGTCCAGGACGGTGGCGAACTGGGCTTCGGGATCGGTATGGAAGGTTGTCACGTCCACGATATCGTCGAAACCTGCCCCGGCAGCCGCAAGTACACTTTTCAGGTTGTCGAAAGCCAACTGCACCTGGGCGGCGAAGTCCGGCTCGGGGGAGCCGTCTTCACGACTTCCGACCTGGCCCGACACGAACAGCAGGTCGCCTGAGCGGACCGCGGCGGAATAGGTGTTGTGCTCGTAAAGGTCCTGGCGACCCTTGGGGAAAATCACGTCACGCTTAGCCATCTGTACCTCCATCAGCGGGTCGATATGACCCGTCGTTCATGATGGGAGCACTGTAGACCGGTGGTCCTGGCGGATAAACGGTGCATCCTGGCCAACACTGTTCGTATAATCCAAACAATCATTCCACTGTTGGAGCAGCCATGGATCGTTTCCACGCAATGCAGGCTTTCGCCCGGGTGGTGGAGACCGGCAGCTTCACCAGGGCGGCCGAGACGCTTCACATGAGCAGGACCAGCGTGACGCAACTGGTACAGCAACTGGAGGCACGGCTGCGTGTCCGGCTGCTCAACCGGACCACACGCAAGGTCAACGTCACGGCCGATGGCGCGGCCTACTACGAGCGTGTGGTGAAGCTGCTGGCGGATATGGATGATGCCGAAACCAGCCTGTCCGCTGTCTCGGTGTCGCCCCGGGGCCGGCTGAGGGTGGATGTTCCCGGCCCACTGGCCCGAATGATTCTGATACCGGCCCTGCCTGCGTTCCATGAACGATATCCCGATATCCAGCTCGATATGGGCGTGAGCGATCGCATGGTGGACCTGATCGATGAAAGCGTGGACTGTGTGGTGCGTGGTGGCGAACTGACCGATCTGTCCCTGGTGGCCCGCCGGGTGGGAGACCTGAGGATTGGCGTCCATGCGGCGCCGTCCTACCTGGAGAGTGCCGGTTTTCCGTCGCACCCACGGGAGCTGTCAGCGCCCCCTCATTACGTTGTGGGTTTCCGATGGGCCCGTGCCGGTCTGGCCATGCATCGTAACGGGGAGAGTGTCACCATGCAGGGGCGCTACCGGATCGCGGTCGACGACGGTAATGCCTGCCTGGCCGCCGGCCTGGCTGGTCTGGGTGTGCTCTGGCTTCCGGACTACATGACCAGGGAGCACGTGTCCCGGGGCGAGCTGGTTCCCCTGTTCGAGGACTGGCACCTGGACCCGATGCCCCTGTACATCGCTTTTCCACCGAACCGTCACGTCAGCGCCAAGCTGCGTGTGTTCATTGACTGGGTGGCCGAACTGATGGCCTTGAATGCCCCGGTTGTGGACCGGTCGTCGCCCAGGCATTGACGCTTCTACAGGGTGAGACTATCGACCCGCTTTCAGATCGATCTGCTTCGAGCCAGTGGCGTTGATTCGTCCGCTTTTACCCTTGCCAACATACTCGATAGTCCCGCCTGCCTTCAGGAAAGCAGCCGTCTGTTCCTCGATCATGGCGGCCGTCAAGGTGGCTTTTTCGGGTTTTTTACTCATGATGTTCTCCAGGTTAACGGTTGGCTTACTCGCCAACTTCAGAGAGTCATGATATCCGAACCAGGAATAATTTGTTGGAGTCGTCATTCAGGCCAGGATCTGGGGCGGGGGAGGGGCGTTTAATCCGACCTGGGCTTTCGATGGTCAAGTAGTGGAGGGACGTTGAATATGGGCCATTTTGGTCAGGCACTCGGTATACTCGCGAGTTGCCTGCGCCAGGTCTATTTGCCCGAATTCGATCATGGTCTCCAGGCCTTCCAGTTTCGCGTCATTCATGCGGGCTTCCGAGATCTTCCCCGTTAAGTCACTGAACTTCAGGAATCCATTGGCGATCACGGCTGTGACGGACATAAGGCTGGCCAGCAAACACAGTAGTTGCCAGAGCGGTACACCCAGGGATTCGGACACATTGACCTGAGCAACAAAGCCGTCACCCCCAAACCCCGGACCCGCGGTAAGGGCCGCCGCCAATGCGCCACATACAATGGAGGTGGTAATCAGTAGTGTGTTTTTCGGTTCTGTTTTCTCGAGAAACGTCGCCAGCTCTTTGCGCTTTGCGGCTATTTGCTGTTGCAGTTTCTCCATCTCATCGGGGGTTCCGGTCATCTGAATTACCTCCTTGTGTGCGCAGGTCTGTCTTTGTGAGGACATACCCCCGGTGCAGGGGGCGCTCCCAGTGATGAGTGAAGCATAGGAGGAATCGGCAGGAGCGGCCAACGTCATTCCCGGAAGGGGAAAAGGGATCGGTAAGGCCAGTGGTGGAGGGGCATGCCGTCGCTGCTACGCATTGCATCGAAGCAGGAAATTGCGGCATTCTTTCCCGTCATGCCGCGTAGCCTTCTACTGATAAGCCCAACAACAAACCAACGGAGAACAAGCCCATGAAAACCGTAAACCCGACGTCCCGCGCCATTTCCGACGTCCTGGCCAGTACACCAAAAGACAAACCGGTGGTGATGCTCAACCTGCTGCAGTTCCGTGATCAGGCCAACTACGAGGATGGGAGAAGCGGCATCAGCGGCCGTGAGGCATACAAGGAATACGGCAAAGGCGCCATTCGCTGCATTCACGCCGTTGGTGGTGACCTGGTCTGGTCCGGTGAGCCGACCGGCCTGTTGATCGGCCCGGAAGACGAACACTGGGACGAGGTACTTCTGGTCCGTTACCCGTCGCTGGATGCATTCCTGACGATGATCGACAGTCCTGAATACAAGGCTATCGTTCACCATCGCACGGCGGCGATTGAGGATTCGCGACTGGTGCCTACGTTGGAAGCCTGAGAGGGGCGGATCCAGGCAGGAATAAAGAGTTCTTCGGCATTGTCGGGTGCCTGTCCACCACCGCCACCCGGTTTCGCTGCCTACCGGCTGGCTTTTCGGCGGTCCATCGCTGCGGCAATGTCCTCTTCGTACGTCTCACCCCAGTTGCAAAGCGGCTCCATGGCCCGCACCAGACTCATCCCGAAGGGCGTCAGCGAGTAGTCGACGCGCAGCGGGATCTCCCCATAGTCGGTTCGCCGGACGATGCCGTCGGACTCCAGCTCCTTCAACTGCTGGATCAACATTTTGTCGCTCACGCCCCGCACGCTTCGCCTTAGCTCGCCATAACGCGTCGGGCCCTTGTTTAAAAAGAACAGAATCAAAGGCTTCCACTTCCCGGAGATCACGTGCAGCGTCGCATGCAGGCCGCAAATGAAACGTGGGTTTTCTGTGTTTTCTTTCGCCATAACGGTACTTACCAAAAGGTGCATACTTGAACATTTGTAAGTGGGTTATATATCGTGAACGCGAATCGAGTCAACACACACGGAGACCCAATCATGAGTCGGCTAAACGGTAAAATCGCACTTATCACAGGTGGAGCCAGCGGCATCGGCCTGGCCTCGGCCCAACGCCTCATCGACGAAGGCGCCTTCGTCTTTATTTCCGGACGGCGCCAGGACGTCCTCGACAACGCGGCTGAGGCACTGGGATCCAACGCCCGGGGGGTCCAGGCGGATGTGACGAAGCCGGAGGATCTCGACCGCATCTTCGAAACGATCCAGAAAGAAAAAGGGCACCTGGACGTACTTGTGGCCAACGCGGGCGTCGGCGATTTCGCCAGCCTGGGACAGATCACCGGGGAGCACTACGACTACATCTTCGATATCAACGTCAAAGGCACCCTCTTCACCGTCCAGAAGGCCCTGCCCCTGATGAAAAACGGCGGCTCCATCATCCTCACCGGTTCCACGGTGGGCAGCATGGGCACCCCCGCCATGAGCATCTACAGTGCCTCCAAGGCGGCCGTCCGAAACCTGGTGCGCAGTTGGGCTCATGATCTCAGGGGCACCGGCATTCGCGTGAACGTCATGTCTCCCGGCCCGACCAAAACAGACAAGTTGATGGAACTGCTCCCATCCGAAGCCCTGAGCGAGATGAAACGGACCGTACCGCTTGAGCGTCTGGGCGATCCCAGGGAAACCGCTGGCGCGGTGGCCTTCCTGGCGTCCGATGACAGCACCTTTATGACGGGAAGCGAGGTGTTCGTTGACGGGGGCTACGCGCAGGTTTAGGGGCTAGACGGCGAACGGGGCTAATAGGGACAGGGTAACGTTTTCCTGTCCCCGTTATTCTTCAAACATCAAGCCAGAGGGCCGATCATCAAAACAGCTCTTTGGGAGTGCCTATCCCTTCTGGTACCTTGGTGTCCTCCTGCGCTGCAGCCAGACACCAAGTACGCCAGTACTCAGCAATAGCAACGATGCCGGCTCGGGTATATCGCGGATGAGAAGTTCGGCACTGCTGCCCACGATGTTGAAACCGGCCCCGAACCCATTGGGCGTAAAGACGCCCTGGCGGTTCGTGTCGAGCAACATGTCTCCGAGAGAATTGTAGGTCACGTATTGCGCCGAAAGCGACGACTCACCCTCGATGTTGAACAGACTCCAGTAAAGGTTTCCGTCCGTGCCACTGCCGACGATGTTGAAACCGGCCCCGAACCCGTTGGGCGTGAAGACGCTCTGGCGATTCGTGTCGAGCAGCATGTCTCCGAGGGAGTTGTAGGTCACGTATTGCGCTGAAAGCGACGACTCACCCTCGATGTTGAACAGGCTCAGATATCCCGCATAGAGTGGCATTGGAACCGATAGCAATAGGATGAAACCAAGTAGGGGGCGACGGAAAGCCATAATCGTTTCCTCGACAATTGTGTTGCATAAACAATCGTTATTAATCGCAATAACTGCACCCATTATCTATTTGTTCATTAGATTCAGAAAACTACATATGCTGCAGGATAGAGCTGTGTAAGAAATATCGACGCTTTGAAAAACATTGATCCTGGCGAGGCTGAAGTCCGGGGTGGTCTGGAGAATGGTCTGGGAGTGCCCATGGTCTGGGAGCAGGTCTGGGAGTGCCCAGGTCTGGGAGTGCCTGTCCCGGATTCTTGGGATCTTCAGCAGCTGTTCTCAATGATCGACAGCATGCCCATGAGAAGGTGAGAGATGAGGCAAAACAGAGGAGAGTCAGGCCTAGCTCTTGCGCCACCAATGGCCTGCACCCGGAAAATCCAAGACAGATCCTTGTACAACGGTTAGACCATCCGTTGAAAAACACCGTCTTTGCGCAGCAAATGACGCAGGGCTGCCGCGATATGGCCGGCAATGAGTACGCCCAGCGTTATCGCAAGCCACCCATGTATGTAAAACAGGCGAGAGGCCAGCGCCTCGTCCTGGTCTACAAAAGGCATCGCGGGCAGACTGAAATCGCCCACTATGGTCAGAGCCGGAAACGCTGTCACACCGGCCCAGCCAAATAACGGTGTCAGCACCAGCAGTAGGTAGATGAGGTGATGTACGCTCTTGGCAGCGATTTGTAAGGTGCGTGGCATTGATTCCGGATAGGGCGGGGCTTTCATTCGGAGTTTTACCAAGATCCGAACAATGATCAGCAATAGCACGGTGAAGCCAACGGCTTTGTGCACACTGTATAACGTGTTCGTCAGCGCCCCCCAGATGTCCGCTTCCGCACGGGAAGCCATCCAGAGGCCAACGGGTATCAGCGTCAGAACCATCAGGGCCATTACCCAATGCAATACCCGCCAGCCAGTGGGGTATTTCTGGATTTGTGGCATACGCTCTCCCTCTGCAATCGTTTACCGCCGCTGCAGCGAGTCCGTTTAGGTGGCCAACCGGGCGTAGGTGTCGTCCGAGGCAAAAACGTCTGCGCCTGGCTCAAGCTAATGGGGGACTGAGTCCGGATTCACCCTGGACCGGCGCATTTCACCCGTATCAATATGGAACTTGTGTTCGATAGTAAAGAAGCTAAAGAGGTGCTTGTCCATCATCTGATTGTCTTGCCCGTCGCAAACGGCCATTCCCAAGTGCCTGTCCACGGCAGATCCATCCTGGAGCTTGAGTCGGCCGGGAAAGCATATTGCGATTACTCTTCTGCTTCTTTCTGAATGTCTTCAGCAGCAGCTAAAAGAAGAGGGGGTTTTCTATGCCCGGGACGTGTACTCTGGCAACCTTCTCGGGCACCCACACTGCTGCAAAGGTTTTTTATGGCGCGCTTTGATCAGATCGGCACCGCAACCATCCCCGGCAAGGGCAGCCAGTTGCGCCTTTTGAGGCGCAATGACGAGTTCTCTATCCGCATTGCCGGCAGCTCCGGTGAGCTGATGAACAGCCGCCTGCATGGATCCGAGGATGCCCTGGCGACCCTTGCCTGCGAGCGCCTGGCTGACCACGCCGCCCCCCGAATACTGATTGGCGGACTGGGTATGGGCTTTACCCTGGCAGCGGCGCTCGCCTCACTGGGGCCTGATGCCGAGGTGGTCGTGGCCGAACTGGTGCCGGAGGTTGAAGCCTGGAATCGCGGGCCGTTGGGTGAGGCTGCGGGTTATCCACTGCGTGACCCCAGGGCAAAGGTCCATATCGGTGACGTGGCTGAACTGATCCGCTCATCGCAGCAAAGCTGGGATGCGATTCTGCTGGATGTCGATAATGGGCCAGAAGGCCTGACCCGTAAAGAGAACGACTGGCTCTATACAACGGCCGGCATCGCGGCGGCCCAGGCGGCTATCACGCCAGAGGGTGTGTTGGCCTACTGGTCTGCGGGACAGGACCCGGCCTTTACCGAGCGACTCAGGCGGGCGGGGCTGTCGGTGGATCCGGTAACGGTAAGGGCCCACCGACCGGGCAAGGGCGCCCGCCATATTATCTGGCTGGCCTGGTAGATTGGCTAACGGTTGTTAAGCGACACTAGTCTTCATCGTCCTGCTGACGTTCCCGGCGTTCCTGCTCTTCCTCTTTGGCCGCGTCGATGACGTCCATGATTTCGTCCACATTGGCGGCGGTTTCGTCGTGCTGGAACAGCCCCGTCAGCGGGCTGCCAGGATGCAATTTACCGGATTCGTACAGGTCCCAGATCTCGCCGGCGTAGTTGGTATTCATCAGTTCCGGAGCGAAGCGGCCAAAATGCCGACGCATGTTGTTCACGTCTCGCTGGAACATGCGCTCAGCGTTGTTGTTGCCGGCCGCATCGACCGCCTGGGGCAGGTCTATGATCACCGGCCCCTGAGGGTCCACCAGTACGTTGAACTCTGACAGGTCACCATGGACCAGTCCGGCGCACAGCATGCGAACCACGTCGTCGATAATACGGCGGTGGTAATCGATGGCCTGCTCGTGACTGAGCGTGACATCGTCGAGGCGAGGCGCTGCTTCCCCGGTCTCATCGGCAACCAGTTCCATCAGTAACACCCCATCCACGAACCCGAAAGGCTCGGGCACGCGGACGCCGGCGGACGCCAGGCGGTACAGTGCATCAACCTCGGCATTGAGCCAGGCATCTTCCTGTTCCTTCTGACCGTACCGGGTTTTCTTGCCCATAGCCCGGGCCCGCCGTGTATTGCGGACCTTGCGTCCCTCCTGATATTCCACGGCCTGCTTGAAGCTGCGTTTCTGCGCCTCCTTGAAAACCTTGGCGCACCGTAGGGTGTCACCGCAGCGCACGACATAGACCTGCGCTTCCTTGCCACTCATCAACTGGTACAGCACGTCGTCCACCAGGCCGTCATCTACCAGTGGTTGTAACCGTTTTGGAACTTTCATAATGCCTTATGGGTAGCTGTGGTTGGCCTGGCAAGGCTTGCGGCAGGTCCTAAGGAACTGCCCAAGCTGTGTTGGTTGCCGAGGAGCAGTCGGCAGTATAGAGCTCTGTGGCGATAAAAGGCAGTTTTAGGTCAATGGGAGGTTACCCCCGCCATTTTTAACCGCTCCTTTGAGTAGAAGAGCCTAAGCTGCCTCCCACACCTGGATGGGGCGCGCCGGTCCGTGGTTTGCACACTATGTTATTGGATAGAGGGTACTTTTTAAGTGCCTGTCCACGTTTGAACATTCTCAACGTTTATCAATTACGTCGCGAGTGACGATATTGAGCACGTGACCTGGTTCGGCCATAGTCTTTGACAGGATATCGACCAGGAGAGGACCTCCATGCCCCGGCCCCGTGAACAGCTGATTGCCGTCAGCGACACTCCGTATTACCACATCGTCTCTCGGTGCGTGCGCCGTACCTATCTTTGCGGGTATGACCGGCAGACGGGCAAAAGCTACGAACATCGGCGCCAGTGGATCGAAGAACGAATACGGCTACTGTCATCGCTCTTCGCCATTGACGTCTGTGCCTACGCGGTTATGTCCAACCACTACCACCTTGTCGTGAAGCTGTCTCCGGAGCAGGGCGAGGAATGGACCGATGACGAGGTGCTGGCGCGTTGGGGCAGTCTTTATAAAGGACCGCTAATTGTCCAGCGGTACCTCAACGGTGATTCGCTGACCGATGCGGAACGCCGCTTCCTAAATCGCACGGTGGCCGTGTACCGAGAACGGCTGACGGATCTGAGCTGGTTCATGAAGTGCCTGAATGAACCTATCGCACGGGAGGCGAATCGGGAGGACGATTGTACCGGTCACTTCTGGGAATCCCGCTTCAAATCGCAGGCACTGTTGACCGAACAGGCCTTGCTGAGCTGCATGGCCTACGTGGACCTGAACCCGGTGAGGGCGGCCATGGCCGAGACCCCGGAAACCTCTGATCACACAAGCATCAAGGAAAGGCTGGTACCCCAGTTGGACCTGGCGCAGGCTATCCAGAGCCAGATCGAGTCAGGGACTCTGCGACAGTTTCCGGTTCCACTGAAGCCTCTCGTGGACTTTGAAGGCAACCAGCGCAACGAAATACAGCACGGCATTCTGTTCAGCCTGCAGGACTATTTGGAACTGGTGGACTACACCGGGCGAGTGATCCATCCGACCAAGCGCGGCTACATACCTGAGAATACCCCACCCATCCTGACTCGCCTGGGGCTGTCACCTGACGAATGGCTGGATGAAGCTTGCGAGTTTGAGGCCCGCTATGCCTGGAACCGACGGGCAGAGCAGGGCAGGCGACGACGAGCGGCCTGACCCGAAGACTTTCCCCGGAGAACATCGCTTATTGGCACCAGGCCAAGGGATAGGTTTGACCTGAAATCAGGAAAAGTGGCCTGAAACCTGTTGGTCTGGCTAAATCTTGATCAATTGACGTCAGGTGGCGATATCCGGCTGCAGGTTGCTGGTTACCGGCTTGGCATTGGAGGTTCTCTCTTTGGGAGTGCCTGTCCATGGTTTCTATGGAGCTACTTGTTGTGTGACAAATCTCATTCTTCATCCGAAGATTCAGCCGGGTTGGTATTACGAGTTTCAGGGCATAAACGGTCTGCTATTCCGTGCAGCAGGAATCTAATTTTCGATTGATCGACATTTGCCATTGCCACGTCTATATCACCGTGACCATATCCGTCGCGGTATTTATCTGCTTCTTCACGTAGATCAGAGGCGGCCCTTGAACGAATATCAAAAGCAGGGGCATCTTCCTTAGAAATATATGTATCAATATCAGTGAATAGCTTCTCATCTGGCAAGCCAAGGATAAGGTTTAAGCATGCCAATCCACAACAAGCTGTTTCTAAGGATGCCCAACCAGTTTGATATTTACCTACCTTGCGTGTCCAGCTAAGAAGTAGGTCCCGAATTTCAAGCGCATCCGTATCACAACCACGTTTATGTGCATCTACTGCTGACTCAAATATCTTATCTGCGATACGGTAAGTTTCTATATATTTTATTGTTTCTTCATCATCAGGAATCCATGAAAGCACATAAA
This sequence comes from Marinobacter sp. OP 3.4, assembly GCF_036224885.1. NCBI lineage: Bacteria > Pseudomonadati > Pseudomonadota > Gammaproteobacteria > Pseudomonadales > Marinobacteraceae > Marinobacter > Marinobacter sp. OP 3.4. Next base: position 10,226 of record NZ_JAVVLT010000108.1, on the reverse strand, counting down.
TCAACCAATGAGCCGATCTTCTAAGATTGCCTCGATGATGATCATTGCAAATATCCGAACAAGAAACAGCGAAGAGTAATTTTGTGATGTGTACTATCCAGTGGACTAAATCGAACGTAAGTTGCGATCTTTTCTCAATCGACAGCAATAATAATTCTTTTTCTGTTTGATATAGTCCATCTGCCCATTCCTCTATATGACCAATAACTCGTTTTGCTACTTCATCACCAGGTTCTGCATTTGATAAAGCATTTGCTAATTCCGTCAGCCATGCCATTAATGTATCGTTGCTGGTTCCGGAATAGTAAGGCGCTAAGCTTGTGCTATGAACACTCATTAGTGGTGAATCAGGTATCTTGAGGTACATTTCTGCAACCAGCTTTACATCATCTCGAACCTCTTTGACTGCATAGCGCACTTCCCATGACTTGCTCCGTAGTAATTCAAAAGTGAGAGATGCAAGCTGTTTAACTGCTACTTGGGATACCGGCTGGTAGTTTTTATTAACTGCACCAGTGCAAGCTATAAGTGCGATTTTATCCGAGATAGAGGCTGTGTACTCAGGCTTGTCATGTGCAACGATAAGTCTAGCTGCATTTCCCAGCAGTGACACACCTTCAATTAACACGTCAGCCATGTCATGCGGAATAACACTTTCTACTGCGCTTGTCAGATACCCTGATACCAGATGCGCATGAGACCTTACAGCATGCTCATCGCCATATTCAATGGATAGATAAAGTTGTGTGAGCTGAAGCAGACACTGTAGATTTTGCTCAATGAATTGCTCATCTTTTCGTGAGATTCCTACTTGCACATTCCGCCGCAAATGCTCAAGTGTGTTTGTCAGAAATCTATCAGACGCCAGCGGATTATCGAAAAAATAGTTGTTTGAAAAAAATGTTTTTCCTTTTGTTTTGATATACAAAGAATTAATTGCGACAATCCCATTAAGCGCAACTCGTGAAACTTCGTGATCGCCTTGTTCTGCATACCGCCTTGAAAAGGTAATACAATAGAAAATTGACCTCTCGGCTGATACAGTCCAATTTTGGTTCAACTGAAAATAGGTAACGCGATCCATATCATATTTACTTCTGATTTCCTTATCTTCTGCTCCTGCATTGGCATTTGCTAGAAATATTGGCGTCGTCCGTTTAATGGCTCTGTCCCACATTTTAAAATTCTTTGCGGTATCAACGACCACTAATCCCAACTGCGTAGTGGGGCTAATCAAAGAAAGCGCTCTACGGTACGCAAGCACAAATAGCAATATAATTAACAGGGAACACCAGGCTGTTGCTGTAGTAGCGCCAGCCACCCAAGATTTACCTGGTATCAGCGACAACCCTGCGATGATCGCCGCCAATGAAAATGTCGCAACAAATGCTCCAAGCAGCTTTACGTCTGAGCTAAATTTCTTGAATAATCCATGCGGCATACGCTCAACATTAACCTGCATTGCAAACATGATGAGTGAAAACGCAATAGCAGTAGCACCGATCAAGGCGCCACCAAGAGTAAGAAAAAGTGCCTTAACCGATTCGAGTCGTGTTGGCTCGGAAAAATATGGCTCGAAATAACCTTGAAGCGCTGGAACAAATAATGCGCTTGTCGCTATTAGTGCCACTAGAAATATCAATCCTAGCCTGCCGCCATAGTTCAACTTAATATCGAAAAACCGGTTTTTTAGGGAATAGATACGCTGCCAACCTTTAGCATGCCAAAGAAGCAACGATTTTTTTGCTTTTTTAGTAATCTCAATGGATTTAATTTTTTTATTTTTCCATTGTACTAAAGCTTTTTCGATCACAGCTTGACGAGCCCTCTATGTAATTAAACTATTATGAAATATTTCGTATATTGTATATTATATTTGGCCCCCTATGTTGGTGCTTATATAGACACACAACAGCAGTTAGACAGCGGTCAGATCCTCACCGGAAACCGAACCGCTTCGTTATCACGCTTCATTATTCCACTGTCTCTCGTCGCATCTGGTCAAAACTACCCAGAAAATCATCCTACTGCAAACGCTCGGGTGCCGACCGCGCCGCTTGGCTGCGTAATAACGAAGCCGTCAGATTCCCGCCAATAATGATGCAGTCAAATGATGGCGCCCCGGCAAACAAAAAGGCCCGACAAATCAAAGATCGCCGGGCCTCCTCGCACTACTTCATCTGACTATCAACCCCTCAACCACACTTGGAGTCCCCACAAGAAAGACAAGTAGCACACCCATCCATAATAACCACAGCCTTGGTATTACACTTCCCACAAAGCGTGGAATTAGCCGGATACTCACTGGCACTCTCATCATTAGAAGGCGTCTTCTGAGCCGTTTCAAACTCAGCCCGCTTCTCCGCCAGAATCCGCTTGGCCACGTCGCTCATCTCTTCCGTCTCGATGAGGCCAATGGCTTTCAGGTGCCGCTCGATAACGCCGCCGATCTCGGCCACCAGGGATGGCATGAACACGCCGCCTTTCTTGAAGTAACCACCGTTGGGGTCATACACGGAGCGCAGCTCTTCCACCAGGAAGGTGACGTCGCCACCCTTGCGGAACACCGCGGAGATAACGCGGGTGAGGGCGATAACCCACTGGAAGTGCTCCATGGATTTGGAGTTGATGAACACCTCATACGGCTGCCGGCTTTCGTGGTCGGTGCCTTCGTTGAGGATGATGTCGTTGATGGTGATGTACATCGCGTGTTCGGCCACCGGCGGCTTGATCTTGTAGGTGGTGCCCAGCAGGAAGTCCGGCCGTTCGATGTTCTCGTTCATCTGGATCGGCGTGTTGGCGCCCTGTTCGGGGGCCGCTGCCTGGGCCTCCGGGTCTGCCTTCTTGACCCGGTAGCCGACGATGTTCTTGGTGATTTTCGCTGTCATGGTCATGGTTCCTGTCAGTTCCCGGATCAGTATTTGCCGTAGGTGCCTTCTTTCATCGCGTCGAACAGGTTGGCGGCGGTGTGGATTTCGCCGTCGTACTCGATCTGTTCGTTACCCTTGAAGGTGACCTTGCTGCCGTCGTCCAGGGTGAATTCGTAGAGGGTGTTCTCCAGGTCGGATTCCTTCACCAGCACGCCCTGGAACGCCTCCGGGTTGAAGCGGAAGGTGGTGCACCCCTTCAGGCCCTGTTCGTAGGCGTACATGTAGATGTCCTTGAAGTCCGGGTACGCGAAGTCCTGGGGCACGTTGGCGGTCTTGGAGATGGACGAGTCCACCCACTTCTGGGCCGCGGCCTGGATGTCCACGTGCTGCTTCGGGCTCACGTCGTCGGACGTGGTGAAGTACTCCGGCAGCTTCTTGTCGGCGTCTTCGGAGAAGGGCATGGCACCGCTGTTGATCAGGTGGCGGTAGGCCAGCAGCTCGAAGCTGAACACGTCGACCTTTTCCTTGGTCTTGCGACCCTCCCGGATGATGTTGCGGGAGTAGTGGTGCGAGAAGCTCGGCTCGATGCCGTTACTGGCGTTGTTGGCCAGGGACAGGCTGATGGTGCCGGTGGGCGCGATGGAAGTGTGGTGGGTAAAGCGACCACCTTTCTCGGCCAGTTGCTCCACCAGTTCCGGTTCCACATCGGCAATGCGCTTCATGTAGTTGCTGTACTTGGCGTGGAGGATGCGGCCCTTCACCTTGTCGCCCAGCTTGTAGCCGTCCTCGGCCAGCTCCGGACGCCAGGCCAGCATCTTCGGGGTGATCTCGAACTCTTCGTCCATGATCGGCGCCGCGCCTTTTTCCTCGGCCAGGGCCAGGGACTGGCGCCAGCCTTCCACGGCCATCTCGCGGACCACGTCCTCGGTGAACTGCACGGACTCCTCGGAGCCGTAGGGCATGCGCAGCATGGCCAGGGTGGAGCCCAGGCCCAGGATGCCCATGCCATGGCGGCGCTTGTTCTTGATTTCGTGGCGCTGTTCCTTCAGGGGCAGGCCGTTGATTTCCACCACGTTGTCCAGCATGCGGGTGAAGATGCCCACCACCTGGCGGTATTTCTCGTAGTTGAAGCTGGCCTTGTCGGTGAAGGGGTTCTCCACGAACTTGGTCAGGTTCACCGAGCCCAGCAGGCAGCTACCGTACGGGGGCAGGGGCTGCTCGCCGCAGGGGTTGGTGGCGCGGATTTCCTCGCAGAACCAGTTGTTGTTCATCTGGTTCACCTTGTCGATGAGGATGAAGCCCGGCTCCGCGTAGTCGTAGGTGGACGTCATGATGGTGTCCCAGATCAGCTGGGCCTTCAGGGTCCGGTAGATGCGGCAGGCGACTTTGCCTTCGTCGTTGACCACGTAGCCTTCCTGCACGGGGAAGTCGCGGTAGACGAACTGGCTGGTGTCGTTCAGGTCCAGGCCTTCGTCCTCAGCTTCCTTCTGGGTGACCGGGAAGGACAGGTGCCAGTCGTCGCCGTTGCGCACGGCTTCGATGAAGTCTTCGGTGATCAGCAGCGAGAGGTTGAACTGGCGCAGGCGGGCGTCTTCACGCTTGGCCTGGATGAATTCCAGTACGTCCGGGTGGTGCACGTCGAAGGTGGCCATCTGGGCGCCACGGCGGCCACCGGCGGAGGACACGGTGAAGCACATGCGGTCGAAGATATCCATGAAAGACAGTGGGCCGGAGGTGGTGGCGCCGGCGCCGGCCACGTAGGCGCCGCGGGGGCGCAGGGTGGAGAACTCGTAGCCGATACCGCAACCGGCCTTCAGGGTCAGGCCTGCTTCATGGTTTTTCTCCAGGATATCGTTCATGGAATCCTGGATGGTGCCGGACACGGTGCAGTTGATGGTGGAGGTGGCCGGCTTGTGGGCTTCGGCGCCCGCGTTGGAGGTGATCCGGCCCGCCGGGATGGCGCCGTTCTGCAGGGCCCAGACGAACTCCTTCATGTACTTGTCGCGCTTGGCCTTGGACTCCACCTCGGACAGGGCCTTGGCCACCCGCTGGTAGGTTTCCTGGATGTCGCGATCTACAGGTTCACCGGTCTTGGTCTTCAACTGGTACTTGCTGTTCCAGATGTCCAGAGAGGCATCCTGCATCGGAATATCAGTGGTTACTACCTGTAGTTTTGCGCTCATCTCCACCCTCGATTTGCATGATTTTTTATGGTCAGAACGCCGCTGTATCGGCGCTCACGGCGAGTTTGACGGTCCTGTCGGGGTTTGCGTCAAACACTATATCTAGTTGAGATAGGTGCGAGTATAGACACTATATAGTGTTGTGTGAAGAAAGGAGGAGCTATTAAACGGGGGGAGGTGGTGCAAAAAAATTATCAGTAAAACCTTGCAACGCCGGGAAGCCAGTAGCCACAAGGGCTTGGCCAAAACCGACCATAATCGATGTCGGTTTCAGGCGTGTGAAGCAGGGCGCTGATGCTGATCAGGCCCTGTTCACATTGGTCATTCTGTCGCCGGGAAGAAAGCCCTCAACCCAGTAGCAGCGAGCCGTCAGCCCAACAGTAAAGAATCGTCTTCCACTTCCAGGCCCCGCTGTTTCTCGAACAGGTCCAGCAGGTCCTTCACCTCCAGCCCCTGGCGTTCCTCGCCGGCGATATCGAACACCACCTGGCCCTGGTGGAGCATGACCGTGCGGTCGCCCACCTCCAGCGCCTGTTTCATGCTGTGGGTGACCATCAGCGCCGTGAGCTTCTGCTCGGCAATGATCTCCTGGGTCAGTTCCAGCACGAATTTGGCGGTCTTCGGGTCCAGGGCGGCGGTGTGTTCGTCCAGCAGCAGGATGGCGGAGGGCGTCAGGCTGGCCATCAGCAGGCTTACGGCCTGGCGCTGGCCGCCGGAGAGCAGCCCCATCTTGTCACCCAGCCGGTTTTCAAGGCCCAGGTTTAGCTTGGCCAGGGCCGCCCGGAAGCGCTCCATATAACTGCGCTTGACGGCGCTGCCCAGCCACCGGCGCTGGCCCCGTTTGATCGCCAGGGCCAGGTTCTCCTCGATGGTCAGGCCCTCGCAGGTGCCTGCCAGCGGGTCCTGGAATACCCGGGCCACGCGGTGCGCGCGCTTGTGGGTGGGTAGCCGGGTGACGTCCTGGCCATCCACTTCGATACGGCCGGAATCCACCAGCACCTCGCCGGCGAGGGCATTGAGGAAGGTGGACTTGCCGGCGCCATTGCTGCCGATCACGGTGACGAACTCGCCCTGGTGCACGGTCAGGCTCATGCCCCGCAGGGCCGGGTTCTCCAGGGGGGTGCCCTGGCCGAAGGTTAGCTTGAGGTTGTCTGCGCTGATCATGTCTCGCTCCTTTCTCCAGCCCTAGGCCTTATTGCGGGTCATTCTGGCCTGCAGCTTCGTGCGGAAGCCGGGCAGGACAATGGCCAGGGTGACCAGGATGGCGGTGATCAGGTTCAGGTCCTGGGCTTGCAGGCCAAGCACATCCGCGTTCAGGGCGAAGGCGATGGCCAGACGGTAGACGATGGCGCCCACCACGGCGGCGATCAGTGCCCGTACCACGGTGCGGGGCGTCACCAGGGCTTCGCCCCCAATCAGCGAGGCCAGGCCGATGACGATCACGCCCACGCCCATGGTGACATCCGCCGCACCCTGGCTCTGGGCGAACAGGGCCCCGGCCATGCCCACCAGGCCGTTGGACAGGGCCACACCCAGCACGATCATGGCGCCGGTGGCGATGCCCTGGGCCCGGGCCATGCGCGGGTTGGCGCCGGTGGCCCGCATGGAAAGGCCAATCTCGGACTTCATGAAACGCCACAGCAACACCAGCACCACCAGGGCGACCACGGCGAAGAGGGCGACGGGGGCCATGTAGTAGTTCTGGGGGGAGAACAGGTTTTCCCACCAGGTCACCACGGTGGTCTCGCCCAGCAGCGCCAGGTTGGGGCTGCCCATGATGCGCAGGTTCACGGAGTAGAGCGCGATCATGGTGAGGATGGACGCCAGCAGGTTGAGGATGCCCAGCTTGACGTTCAGCAGCGCGGTCACCGCACCGGCGGCCATGCCGGCGACAATGGCCATCAGCGTGGCCAGCCAGGGGTTCCAGCCACCGAGGATCAGCACGGCGGCCACGGCGGCACCCAGGGGGAAGCTGCCGTCCACGGTCAGGTCCGGAAAGTCCAGCACCCGGAAGGAGATGTAGATACCGAAGGCCACCAGACCGTAGATCAGGCCGGTCTCCAGGGCACCAAAAAGGGCAATTTCACTTAGCATGAGCAGGCTATCGCTGAGGCTGGGGGCGGGCCCGGCGCTACCGGTCGGGCCCGCAAAGGGGTTTAGTCGTTGCCGATGACCTTGGCGGCCTCGGAGATCAGGTCGTCATCCAGGGTGATGCCCATCTTCTCGGCGGCTCCCGGATTCACGAACAGCTCCAGCTTGTCCACGGTTTCAACCGGAATGTCCGCCGGGGAGGCACCTTCCAGGATACGGGCCACCATGGCGCCGGTCTGGCGGCCAAGGTCGTAGTAGTCGAAGCCCATGGCGGCCACGGCGCCGCGCTCGACGGTGGCGGTGTCGGCGGCGAAGACGGGAATCCGGGCGCGTTCACCCACGGACACCACGGCCTCGGCGGCACTGATCACGGTGTTGTCGGTGGTCAGGTAGATGGCGTCCGCCTTGCCGGCCAGGGAACGGGCGGCCCCCAGCACTTCGGAGGTCTTGGTGGCGGCGGCCTTTTCCAGGGTCAGGCCACGGGCTTCCAGCCTTTCCTGCAGCAATTCGACCAGGGCGACGGCGTTGGCCTCGCCGGGGTTGTATACGGTGCCGATGCGCTTGGCGTCCGGCACTACACGCAGCAGCATGTCCAGGTGCCGGTCAATGGGCAGCATGTCGCTGACCCCGGTGATGTTGCCGCCCGGGGCTTCCAGGCTGTCCACCAGTTTGGCACCCACCGGGTCGGTGACGGCGGAGAAGACCACCGGCAGGTTACGGGTGGCGGCGGCCATGGTCTGGGCGGACGGGGTGGCGATGGCCACGATCACGTCCGGCTGCTCGCCGGCGAACTTACGGGCGATCTGGGCGGCGATGGCAGTGTTGCCCTGGGCGCTTTCATGCATCAGGCTGAGGTTGGAGCCTTCTTCGTAGCCCCGGGCCGCCAGTTCGTCCTTAACGCCTTCATGGACGGCATCCAGTGCGGGATGCTCTACAATCTGGGTAATGGCAACCGTCTTGCCGTCCTCTTTACCGTCCTCTGCCTGGGCCAGGCCGAAGCCGGTGATCAGCAGGGCGCTTGCCAGAATTCGCAGAAAAATCTTGGCCATTAGCCGTTTCTCCAGAATAGTGGGATGTGATCAGGCCCCATAACGCCGTGCGGCCTTCGGGTGCCCATAAAAAAGAGGCGGGAGTTTATCACATGGTTACCCGGTTTGCGCGGGCTCAGGTATACCGGGTTATCCCGTATATCAGCCGGCAAATCTCCGGTTCTCAATCGATAGGGCACCACAAATTATATCTGCATCACACTTTGACGGTTGTGGCTATGATGCAATAGTCTTCAGTTAATCCGGCGGAAGATCCGGAAAATCCAACGATAACAACAATCAGGCGTAACCCCTGATAGGGGCTGGCCGCCTGTCAGCCAAAGGTCTCAAAAGACACATGAGTACACAACAAAAACTACCACTGGACATGATCTATCACTGGGAAACGGCCCGGGCGGAACAGGTCTACATGACCCAGCCCATGGGGAAGGGAAAAGTCGTGGACTTCACCTGGCGCCGGGCGGTGGGCGAGGCCCGGCGCATGGCCACCTACCTGAAGTCCCTGGACCTGCCGGAGAAGAGCCGAATCGGCATCGTGTCCAAGAACTGCGCCCACTGGATCATGTCCGACTGGGCGATCTGGATGGCGGGGCATATCTCCGTACCCCTGTATCCCACCCTGAACGCTGATACCGTCAGCTACATCATCGAACACGCGGAGATTCCCGTGCTGTTCGTGGGCAAGCTGGACGATTGGGAAAGCATGAAACCCGGCGTGCCGGACTCCGTGGAATGCATTACCTATCCCCTGAGCCCGTCCACCAACTTCAAGACCTGGGACGACATCGTGGCGGAAAATCCGCCCATGACGGAAAACACCGAGCGGGACCCGGAGGAACTGGCCACCATCGTGTATACCTCCGGCAGTACCGGCCGGCCCAAGGGGGTCATGCTCAGCTTCGCCAACCTGTCCTACGCCGCCACCGGCGCCGCTGACCGGCTTGAGGTGACCCACGAGGACCGTTACCTGTCGTACCTGCCGCTGGCCCATGTGTTTGAGCGTTATGTGGGCGAACTGACTTCCATGAACAAGGGCTTCCACCTGTTCTTCGCCGACACCCTGGATTCCTTCGTGGAGGACCTGCAGCGGTGCGAACCGACGCTGTTCATTGCGGTGCCCCGGATCTGGACCAAGTTCCAGCACGGCGTGTTCGAGAAAATGCCCCGGGAAAAACTTGATAAACTGCTGAAGATTCCCCTGCTAAACCGTTTGATCAAGAAGAAGATTCTCACGAACCTGGGGCTCCAGCATGTGCGTTACGCCGGCTCCGGTTCCGCGCCCCTGTCCCACGATATCCTGGAGTGGTATCGCAACCTGGGGCTGGAGCTGCTGGAAGGTTACGGCATGTCGGAGAACATCGCCTATTCCCACACCACCCAGCCGGGGCGCTCCCGTACCGGTTATGTGGGCGAGGCCCTGCCGGGTGTTGAGTGCCGCATCGGCGAGCATGGCGAGGTCCAGGTGAAGAGCCCCGCCACCATGATGGGCTACTACAAGGACCCGGAACGCACGAAGGAGGCCTTTACCGAGGACGGCTTCCTGAAGACCGGCGACATCGGGGAGATCGACGAGCTTGGGCGCCTGAAACTGACCGGTCGCCTGAAGGAGATCTTCAAGACCAGCAAGGGCAAGTATGTGGCGCCGGCCCCCATCGAGAACAAACTGATGAGCGACGAGCACATCGAGGCGGTGTGCGTATCCGGTGAGAACCAGGTGTCGCCGTTCTGCCTGGTGATGCTCTCGGAGGCGGCCCAGGAAAAGCGGGATGATCCGGCCTTCCGCGAGGAACTGGAAAAGGACTTCGTGGAACTGCTCAAGGACGTCAACCAGACCCTGGACCCCCACGAGCACCTGCGGTTCCTGGTGGTGGTGCGGGAGCCCTGGACCATCGAGAACAACTTCCTGACCCCCACCATGAAGCTCAAGCGCAATGTGGTGGAGGATGCCTACCGCCAGAAGGTGGACGACTGGTATGCTCAGGAAAAGACCGTGATCTGGGAATAACCTCCGTCGCAGGCCGCCGGTATTGCCG
>NZ_JAVVLT010000107.1:0-34106 GCF_036224885.1 Marinobacter sp. OP 3.4 | reverse complement strand
GACCTTCAAAAACAGGGACGTTTTTGAAGAGCCTACAGGGACGTATTCACGGCGTATCCCGGAAAGCGTCACCGCTTAGCCGGGCGTAAGGCCGAACTCCTAAATCCGCAATCAAAAAAATCAGGCTTCAACAACGCGCCGAGCCTCAACCGCCTGCCCCATCTTCTCAATAATGGGCTGCAACATGTCATGCTTCATCTTCATGGAAGCCCGATTCGCCACCAGCCGCGTACTGATGTTCTCAATCAGCTCCCGCGGCTCCAGCCCATTGGCCTTCAGCGTATTACCGGTATCCACGATATCCACGATCTCATCCGCCAGACCCAGCAACGGCGCCAGCTCCATCGCCCCGTAGAGCTTGATGATATCCGCCTGCCGTCCCTGAGCCGAGTAATAGCGCCGGGCCAGATTCACAAACTTGGTGGCCACCCGCAGACGCCCCTGGGGCGCCGGCTGCCCCTTCACCCCGGCGGTCATCAGCCGGCAGCGGGAAATATTCAGGTCCAGGGGCTCATACAGCCCCTCGCCGCCGTGCTCCATCAACACATCCTTGCCGGTCACCCCAAGATCCGCCCCACCATACTGCACATAGGTGGGCACATCCGTGGCCCGGATAATGAGCAGGCGCACATTCGGATCCGTGGTCGGGAACACCAGCTTGCGGGACTTTTTGATGTCATCCACAAACTCAATGCCGGCTTCCTTCAACAGCGGAATCGTCTCGTCAAGGATGCGCCCCTTCGACAGCGCAATGGTAATCGATGTCTCGGTCATCGGTGATCCGTCCGGTCTGAATGTCTTGTCCGGCCCGGCCTCAGGCCGGCAGCCGGCGAATGCTCGCGCCCAGCAGCTGGAGTTTTTCCTCAATGCACTCGTAGCCACGGTCAATGTGGTAGATACGGTCCACAATGGTGTCACCGTCTGCCACCAGCCCGGCAATCACCAGACTCGCGGACGCCCGCAGATCCGTGGCCATCACCGGTGCGCCGGTCAGATGCGGTACCCCCTTGATGATCGCGGCGTTGCCTTCCAGGGTGATATCAGCGCCCATGCGGCCAAGCTCCTGGATGTGCATGAAGCGATTCTCGAACACCGTCTCCACGATGGTGCCGGTACCCTCGGCCACGGTATTCATGGCCGCGAACTGGGCCTGCATGTCCGTCGGGAATGCCGGATAGGGAGCCGTGCGCAGGGAAACCGCCTTAGGCCGATTGCCCTTCATGTCCAGCTCGATCCAGTCCTTGCCGGTGCTGATATGGGCCCCGGCCTCCTCCAGCTTGAGCAGCACCGCTTCCAGCAGGTCTTCCCGGGTGTCCTTCAAGCGTACCCGGCCACCGGTGGCGGCAGCGGCCACCAGGTAGGTACCGGTTTCCACCCGGTCCGGCAGCACGTCGTAATGGCAGCCGTGCAGCCGCTCCACGCCGTGGATCTCGATGGTGGCGGTACCATGGCCCCGAACATCCGCGCCCATGGCGATCAGGCATTCCGCCAGATCCACCACTTCCGGCTCCCGGGCGGCGTTTTCCAGGATGGTGACACCGTCGGCCAGGGCCGCCGCCATCATCAGGTTCTCGGTACCGGTCACGGTCACCGTGTCCAGGAAGATATGAGCGCCCTTCAGGCGGCCATTGGACTTGGCATGGATATAACCATTCTCCACCCGCACCTCGGCGCCCATCTGCTCCAGGCCCTGGATGTGCAGGTTCACCGGCCGGCTGCCGATGGCACAGCCACCGGGCAGGGACACCTCGGCCTCGCCGAAATGGGCCACCAGAGGCCCCAGCACCAGGATGGACGCCCGCATGGTTTTCACCAGCTCGTAGGGTGCGACGGTTTCCTTGATGGTACTGGCATTCACCTGCACACTCATCTTCTCGTCAATCATCACCTCAATGCCCATGCGGCCCAGCAGCTCGATCATGGTGGTGATGTCATTCAGGTGCGGCAGGTTACCCACCGTGACCGGCTCGTCCGCCAGCAGCGTTGACGCCAGGATCGGCAGGGCTGAGTTCTTGGCTCCGGAGATGCGAATCTCGCCGTCAAGCGGCTGCCGACCCCGGATAAGTAGTTTGTCCACGATGAATTCCTGTAGTTGTGAACCGACGGTTATGAACCGGTATTGATGAACCGGAAGCCGTGCGTCGGCTTACTGTTGCCGGGCCGCCCACTGGGCCGGGGTGAATGCGCGAATGGTCAGGGCATGGATGGTGCCGTCATCCAGCTGCTCCCGCAGCGCGCCATAGACAAGCTGCTGCTTCTTCACCGGAGACATGCCTTCAAAGCGGTCGCCAACGGCCACGACCAGGTAGTGGTTCCCTTCGCTCTGCACCTCGATGTCACAGTCGGGCAGCTCTTTGCGAACCAGTTCGGCAACGTCCTGGGGTTGCATACGCGTATAACCTCAATTTGTACGAAACGAAAGCGGAATTGTACCGGATTATCAGGAGGCGGTCAGCCAGCGGGAAACACCGTTGAGACGGGAGAGCCCGAGCAGGTCGTCCGGCACCCCGGTGAAGGTCAGCGGGACCTGCCGTCGGTCGGCCTGGCGATGCAGGCACAGGAGCAGCGACAGCAATACGCTGCTGGCGGTGGCGGTGGCAGCCAGGTCCACGCGGGCGTTGGTGCCCGATGACAGGGACGCCAGCCAGCTTTCACCACGCCGCCTGATTTCGAGCACATTACCGGCATGGATACGCCCGGCCAGCGTCAGGCAGTCGCCAGCGGGCTCGACGCTGGCACTCATTCGCTTTTCGCGCCCTTATCCATTTCCTCGTCCAGGTTGAGGGAGGCCACGGCATCGCCCCAGTTCTTGATCACCGCGTCCACGTCACCGCGACGGGACTCCATTTCCTGGGCAAACCGGTCACGGAAGGCCAGGCCGATATTGACGCCTTCCACAATGACGTTTTCCATCATCCAGTCGCCACTGTCTGTGTTGCGGTACATGGAATAGGTCACCTGGTAACGGTCACCGGACTCGGTGGTGACCAGCATATCCACAGAAGCCCGGTCCTCGTCCCTGGGGTTGATCCGGGCATCCTGGACCACGATCTCGAAGCCATCGGAGTTGTTCACCAGGGCCTGGGCATAGCTCTCGAACAGGCTGCGCTTGAAACGGACCACGAATTCATCACGCTGCTCCGGCGTGGTCTGCCTGGCGTAACGGCCCATGACCCGGGCCGCGATACGGCGGAAATCAACAAACCCCTCAAGGGCCGCTTCCATTTCCCGGTAGAAGGCATCCGGGTCTTCGCTGTACAGCCCCTTTTCCTCATTGAGCCTCTGTACCAGCTTCTGGGTGTTCTCATCCACGTAGCTCGCCAACTGCTCGCTATTGGCAGCGGCGGGCCGCACCAGTAAGGCCGCTACCAGCGCGAAAACGGCCAGCGCCCAGGGCATGATGGCATATTGATTGATCGATCGAACCGCGGTCATGGGTTTCTCCTGTTCTCTGTCCTTGCCTGACTACTCGCCACCCTGACCGGAGGCGAAGTTGCTGATCACACGCTCAATGTTAAGCGCCGACTGGGTTTCGTAGAAAGTATCTCCGTCCGCCAGGGACTCCAGGTCCGCACCCGGTGAAATATCAATATACTGCTCACCCAGCAGACCGGATGTACGTATGATTGCTGAGCTGTCGGCGGGAATACTGTCATACCCGGCCTCGATATCGATCACCACCCGCGCCTGGAAGGTCTCCTGGTCCAGGGTCACCTCGCGGATCCGCCCCACGGTCACGCCCGCCATGGATACCCGGGAGCGCGGCGCCAGACCACCGGCATCGTTGAAATACGCAGACACCGCGTAGGTCTCGCCACCCGGTTTGAAGGTCAACCCGCTCACCTGCAATGCCAGCACCAGCAGCGCCGCGCCACCCGCCAGGATGAACAGGCCGACCATGATTTCCGTTGTTCTCTGGGCCATCAGAAACTCCCGAACATGACAGCGGTGAGGACAAAATCCAGCCCCAGGACCGCCAATGATGAATACACAACCGTCCTGGTGGTGGCCGAACTGATACCCGCCGAGGTCGGCACGCAGTCGTACCCCTGATATACCGCGATCCAGGTGCACACAAACCCGAACACCAGGCTTTTGACCAGGCCGTTGACCACATCGTCCAGGAACGCCACGGACGCCTGCATGTTGCCCCAGTAGGAGCCTTCGAACACACCCAGCCACTGGACACCCACCAGCATACCGCCCCAGATGCCCACCACCGAAAAGATCAATGCCAGTACCGGCATGGAAATGAAACCGGCCCACAGGCGCGGCGCAATCACCCGGCGCAGGGGATCCACGCCCATCATCTCCATACTGGAGAGCTGTTCCGTGGCCTTCATCAGGCCGATTTCCGCTGTCAGGGCGGAGCCGGCCCGACCGGCAAACAGCAGCGCCGTCACCACCGGCCCCAGTTCCCGCAGCAGGGTCAGCGCAATCATCTGGCCAATGGCGCTTTCCGACCCGAAGTCACTGAGGATGGAATAACCCTGGAGTGCCAGCACCATGCCGATGAACAGCCCCGACACCACCACGATGGCCAGGGACAGCACCCCCACCGTATAGAGCTGGCGCACCAGCAGCGGCAACCCGACGGACGGCCGGGGTACTCCCGCCAGGGCGCCCCACAGGAACATGGATGCCCGCCCCAGGGACGCCACCACGGCCAGTGCGCCACGACCCAGCCCCGCGATACGATCCACCACCCCGTCAATCATGGTGCCCCTCCCCCATGCGATCGACGCTACCCCAGTCCGATGCGGCATCCGGTGCCGGGTAGTGGAACGGCACCGGCCCGTCCGGCTGGCCATGGAGGAACTGCTGCACCTGGGGCGACGAGTGATTCCTGAGTTCGTCCGGTGAGCCTTCGCCGATCACCCGACCATCGGCAATGATGCAGGCGTAATGGGCGATACTGAGGGATTCCGGCACATCATGGGAGACCAGCACGCTGGTCAGGCCCATGGTGGTATTGAGGTCACGGATCAGTTTCACCAGCACGCCCATGGCGATGGGATCCTGGCCGGCGAAGGGTTCGTCATACATGATCAGTTCGGGGTCCAGGGCGATGCTCCGGGCCAGGGCCACCCGGCGGGTCATGCCCCCGGAGAGTTCGGCGGGCATCATGTCCCGGGCCCCCCGCAGGCCCACGGCCTCCAGCTTCATCAGCACGATATCCCGGATCATGTCCTCCGGCAGGGCGGTGTGCACCCGCAGCGGGAAGGCGACATTCTCGAACACGCTCAGGTCAGTGAACAGCGCGCCACTCTGGAACAGCATGCCCATGCGTTCACGCAGCCGGTAGAGTGCCTTGCGGCCCAGCCGGGGCACGTCCTCGCCCTCCACCGTGACCCGACCACTGTCCGGCTTTAGCTGGCCACCGATCAGCCGCAGCAGCGTGGTCTTGCCGGTACCACTGGGCCCCATGATGGCGGTGATCCGACCACGGGGGATACTCAGGGTCACGCCATCGAAGATGCGCCGGTTCCCCCGGGTAAAGACAACATCGTCCAGAGTGATGCAGGATGGGTCAGACATGTCGGAAACTGCCGGAAAATTTGGCGTACAGTATGCCAACTTGCGCTGCCGCTCAATGGTCGGGGGTGTTAAAGTTTGGACGGAGAAGCCCCGGCAGCCGTCAAACACCCCCTGCGGGCAGGCCCGGAGGCCGGGTTGATGATATACTGTCGCCCCTGTTACATCCCGGCGGTACCAACCCCGGATCGGAGCAATCCAGGAGCCCCATGAACAAGCCTTATGTCTCTGCCGCATTGCAGGCCATCGAAGTGGAACGCCAGGCCGTGGAAGCCCTGTCCGAACGCATCGGCGACGACTTCGTCCATGCCTGCGAGGTGATGATGGCATGCCGGGGCCGCGTGGTGGTGACCGGCATGGGCAAGTCCGGTCATATCGGCAACAAGATTGCCGCCACCCTGGCCAGTACCGGCACGCCGTCGTTCTTTGTCCACCCCGGTGAGGCCAGCCATGGCGATCTGGGCATGATCACGCCCCAGGATGTGGTGCTCGCCATTTCCAATTCCGGCAACACCGGCGAAGTCCTCACCATCCTGCCCCTGATCAAGCGCATGGGCGCGCCCCTGATCAGCATGACCGGCAACCCGGACTCCACCCTGGCCCGGGAGGCCGTGGCCAACCTGGACATCAGCGTGGCCAAGGAAGCCTGCCCCCTGGGGCTGGCCCCCACCTCCAGCACCACCGCCACCCTGGTCATGGGCGACGCCCTGGCCGTGGCCATGCTGGAGGCCCGTGGTTTCAGCGCCGAGGACTTCGCCTTCTCCCACCCCGGCGGCACCCTGGGGCGGCGACTGCTGCTGCGGGTGGCCGACATCATGCACACCGATGACCGGGTACCGAAGGTACAGGAGAACACCCCCCTGTCCGGCGCCCTGCTGGAAATCTCCCTCAAGGGCCTCGGCATGACCACGGTGATCAACGACGACGGCAGGCTGGTGGGCATCTTCACCGACGGCGACCTGCGCCGGACCCTGGACCGGTCCATCGACATCCACAAGACCCTGATCCGCGATGTCATGACCCGCAACGGACGTACCATCCACGAGGACCAGCTCGCCGCGGAGGCCCTGCACATCATGGAGGAGCTGAAGATCAACGCCCTGCCCGTGCTGGACCGCAACGAAGAACTGGTGGGCGCCCTCAACATGCACGACCTGCTGCGCGCCGGCGTGATCTGAAGGAGTGGTAATGACCATGGAGACGGCCCCCAACAGCCGGCCGGAGTGGCCGGACGACGCGCTCGCCAGGGCCCGGGAGATCGCCCTGCTGGCCCTGGATGTGGACGGCGTGATGACCGACGGCTCCCTGCTGTTTTCCGCCAGCGGCGATGAGCTCAAGGCGTTCAATATTCTTGACGGGCTTGGTCTCAAGCAGGCCATGGCCGCCGGCATCGAGGTGGCGGTGATCACCGGTCGCCAGTCCCCCCTCACCGAGCGGCGCATGACCAGCCTGGGCATCACCACCCTGCTCCAGGGCCGGGAGGACAAGATTGCCGCCCTGCGGGAAATCATGGCCGGGCGACAGCTTCAGCCCGCCCAGGTAGCCTACATCGGCGATGACCTGCAGGACCTGGCCGCCATACGCTATGCCGGCTTTGGCGTAACCGTGCCCAACGGCCACTGGTTCGTGCGCCAGCACGCGGATTTCTGCACCCGAGCCGCCGGCGGCTCGGGGGCCGTGCGTGAGCTCACCGACCTGCTGCTGTCGGCCCGGGGGCACCTGGACGGCGAGCTGCTCAGCTGGCTGGGGGACACCTGATGGCGCCGGAGAATCCCCGCAACCTGCTGCTGAGGGTGCTGGATTTCCTGGCCCGCCCGGCCATCCGCAACCCCGCCCTGCTGATCGCCGTCGTGGCCCTGGGCTTTCTGCTGTGGCACAGCGATGAGCCAACCACTGTCGACACCGACGCCATGGAGCTGCGGGGCGCCAGTGAGCCAGACACCTTCATCAATGACGGAGAATTCCGCTCATTCGATACCCAGGGCCGCCCCAAGCTGGTAGCCTCCAGCCCTCGCACGGAACAGTTCGATGATCGCCGGCAGGCGGTTTTGGAAGCGCCGGACGCCACCCTGTATGATCATGAAGCCAACCTGCGCTGGCTGCTTGACGCAGACCATGGCCTGTACCACATGGACACCGAGGTGATGGAACTGGAAGGCAACGTGGTAGTCACCCGAAGCGTGGAAGGCGGCAACGCCGTGTTGCTCACCGAGTACCTTCGCATCGATAATCCCGCCGGCAGGGCCACAACCGACCGCCCTGTCACCCTGAAGTCACCGGGCAGCATCACCCATGCCCGTGGCATGACCGGCTGGTTCGATGAACGGGTGCTGGAATTGGAAAACTCAGTCGAGGGGATCTATGAAACCCGTCAGTAACCTGGCAGGCCGCCTGCTACTGCTGTCAACGCTGGTGCTGGGCCCGGCCCTGCCCGCCCTGGCCTTCAACCTGGAGTCCAACGAACCGATCCGGGTGACCGCGGATTCGGCCCGCCTGGACGATAACCAGGGCATCGCTATCTACCGGGGCAACGTCGAGGTCCGTCAAGGCGGCATCCTGCTCACCGCCGACCGGGTCGATGTTCACCGAAACGCCCAGGGCCTTGACCGTATTGACGCCCGCGGACAACCCGCCACCTATTCCCGGCCCGCCACCGAAACCGAAGGCCCGGTGGACGCCGAAGCCCTGCTTATCCATTATTCAGCCCCCGACAACCTGCTGCGTTTCGAGCGGGAGGCCGTGGTGAAGCAAGGCGGTGACGAATTCCGTGGCGCCGTGATCAACTACAACACCGTCAACCGCGTGGTGACCGGTGAGGGCCTGACCGCGGAGGGCGAAGGGTCCGGACGGGTTGAAATGGTGATCCAGCCCCGGGGCAACAACACCGGCGGCAACTCCGGCAATAACAACTGACGGCTGTTTCCATGGCACTATTGCAGGCAAATCATCTCGCCAAGAGCTACAAGCAGAAACAGGTGGTTATCGATGTCTCCCTGAGCATCGAGAGCGGCCAGATCGTGGGACTGCTGGGCCCCAACGGCGCCGGCAAGACCACCTGCTTCTACATGATCGTCGGCCTGGTGCCGGCCGATCACGGCCACATCAGCATCGACGGCAAGGACATCACCCCCCTGCCCATGCATGGGAGGGCCCGGCAGGGCATCGGCTACCTGCCCCAGGAAGCGTCGGTGTTCCGGAAACTGTCGGTCAGCGACAACATCATGGCGATCCTGGAAACCCGGAAAGACCTCAACAAAAAGCAGCGCCAGGACAAGATGGAAGAGCTGCTGCAGGAATTCCACATCACCCACATCCGTGACAGCGCGGGAATGGCCCTGTCCGGGGGTGAGCGCCGGCGGGTGGAGATCGCCCGGGCCCTGGCCATGGAACCGGCCTTTATCCTGCTGGACGAACCGTTCGCGGGGGTGGACCCCATCTCCGTCAGCGACATCAAGCAGATTATCCGCCACCTGCGGGACAAGCAGATCGGCGTGCTGATCACCGACCATAACGTGCGGGAAACACTGGATATCTGCGAAAAAGCCTATATCGTCAGCAGCGGCCACATCATTGCCTCAGGCTCCGCGGATGACGTCCTGGCCAACCAGCAGGTGAAGGAAGTGTACCTGGGGAACGAATTCAGGCTGTGATCCGGTTGGCCCATCCGATAACACACTGCAACACAGTCCACACGCCCTGCAATTGTGTTGGCAGCAGCAAGGGGGTACACTCGGCAAAGAACTTGCTTGTTATTTCCAAGTATCCGGTAACGCTGATTTTTTTGCCTGATTTCAGCTATTTTTTGAGCTGAATCAGTGTCTTTTTGCAACGATTCTGTTACCGGCTACCTCAGAAGGGCGATGGATGTGAAACCATGGTGATGAAAGCCTCCTTACAGTTAAAGATGGGTCAGAGCCTGACGATGACCCCACAACTGCAACAGGCGATCCGTCTGCTCCAGCTTTCCACACTGGACCTGCAGCAGGAAATCCAGCAGGCCCTGGATTCCAACCCGATGCTGGAAACCTCCGAGGAGGAGGACACCGACGAGTCTTCCGACGCCGAGCGGGACAACAATGACAGCAACGAGGAGTCGGTCAGCGCCTCGGAAGGTGAGTCCGCAGCCGACAATACCTGGGAGGAATCGGACTGGTCGGCGGATAACAATCCCTCCGACAACATTCCCGACGACCTGCCGGTGGACACCGCCTGGGATGACATCTATCAGTCCGCGCCGGCTCCCGCCTCCCGGGGCGATGACGACAATGACTCCGATTTCGAAAGCCGCAGCCCCACCACCGAGACCCTGCACGACCACCTGGAATGGCAACTCAACCTGACGCCCATGGGCGAGCGGGATGCCGCCATCGCCCATGCCCTGCTGGATGCCGTGGATGAGCGCGGCTACCTGACCTCCCACCTGGAGGAAATCCATTCCGGACTGATGGATGACGAAGACGAGGACCCGGTGGAAATGGACGAGGTGGAAGCGGTCCTGCGCCGCCTGCAGCACTTCGACCCGCCCGGCGTCTTTGCCCGTGACCTGCAGGAATGCCTGCTGATCCAGCTCAACCAGCTGCCGGCGGACACCCCGTGGCTGGACAAGGCACGACTGGTGATCACCCACTACATCAATCTGCTGGGTAACCGCGACTACGCCCAGCTGTTACGGCGCAGCCGCCTGAAGGAAGACCAGTTGCGGGAAGTGCTGGCGGTTATCACCGCCCTCAATCCGCACCCGGGCAACGCCCTGGACACATCCGAGCCGGACTACGTCATTCCGGACGTGATCGTACGCAAGGACAAGGGCCGCTGGCGGGTGGAACTGAATCCTGAAATTGCCCCGCGCATTCGTGTCAATGCCAGCTATGCTTCCCTTATAAGGCGTGCCGACAGCAGTGCCGACAACACCTACCTGCGGGACCAGCTCCAGGAAGCGAAATGGTTCATCAAGAGCCTGCAGAGTCGGAACGAGACCCTGTTGAAGGTGGCGACACGAATAGTTGAACATCAACAGGGTTTTCTGGACCATGGGGAAGAAGCGATGAAACCGCTGATCCTGTCGGACATCGCCCAGGCTGTGGAAATGCACGAATCCACCATTTCCCGGGTCACCACGCAAAAGTTCATGCACACGCCCCGTGGCATCTTCGAGCTGAAGTACTTCTTCTCGAGCCACGTGAGCACCGAGGAAGGCGGCGAATGCTCGTCCACGGCCATTCGCGCAATGATCAGGAAACTGATTGCGGCGGAAACCCCGAAGAAGCCGCTCAGTGACAGCAAGATTGCCACCATGCTGGGAGAGCAGGGCATCAAGGTGGCTAGGCGAACGGTGGCAAAATACCGTGAAGCCATGCATATTCCGCCCTCCAACGAGCGGAAGCGACTGGTCTGACACAAAGGGTCTGACAAACAGGAGAAGCCCATGCAACTGAACATTTCCGGTCATCATGTCGAACTGACTCCCTCCCTCAAGGATTACATCAACGAGAAATTCGAAAAACTTGAGCGCCACTTCGATCACATCAGCAACTGTCAGGTAACCCTGGAGGTGGAAAAGGTACGCCAGATCGCGGAGGCCACCCTGCACGTGGTCGGTGGCGAAATCCACGCCAAGGCCGAAAACGATGACATGTACGCCGCCATCGATGCCCTGGTGGACAAGCTTGACCGGCAGATCCTCAAGCACAAGGAAAAGAACGTTGACCGGATGCACGGAGCAACGGCCCGCTAACCATTGCCATGGCGGAACGGCTATAATCTGAATCACAACGCTGCGGTACGGACTCGTACCGCAGCATTTTTTTATC
The DNA here is from genome assembly GCF_036224885.1 of Marinobacter sp. OP 3.4. Taxonomy (NCBI): domain Bacteria; kingdom Pseudomonadati; phylum Pseudomonadota; class Gammaproteobacteria; order Pseudomonadales; family Marinobacteraceae; genus Marinobacter; species Marinobacter sp. OP 3.4. The sequence goes on along the minus strand of NZ_JAVVLT010000107.1, from coordinate 22,761 downwards.
GGGACCGACGAGTATCCATGACCGATTCGACCTTGACCATCAATAACATACTGGCGCCAGAGCTCACCCTTTGCCGGGTCAATGGCACCAGCAAGAAGCGGATTCTGGAATTTATCGCGGAAAAGGTGGCCGGACAGTATCCGGAGCTGGATGAAACCCAGATCTTCAATAACCTGATAGCCCGGGAGCGGCTGGGGAGCACCGGTATCGGTCAGGGTATTGCCATTCCCCACTGCCGGCTTGAAGGGTGTACCCGCGTGGTCGGAGCCCTGGTCACGATGGAGGAAGGCGTGGCCTTCGACGCCATCGACAACCAGCCGGTGGATCTCCTGTTCACACTGATTGTGCCCCGCGAGGCCACCTCAGAGCACCTGGAGCTGCTCAGTCAGCTTGCCGAGCAGTTCAATGACCGCAGCTTCTGCGATGCCCTTCGGGCCTGCGAGACCGCCGAAGGCCTCCACCAGAAGATGACCGGCAATACCTGATCCTTTCCCGGCATGTCGCGTATACTCGCGCTCAATGTCGACCAAGTCGCCAGGGGACAAGTTTCATGAAGCTGATCATCGTTAGCGGCCGTTCCGGTTCGGGCAAGAGTACCGCCCTCCATGTGCTGGAGGATCTGGGTTACTACTGCATCGACAACCTGCCCATCGGGCTGTTGTTCCCGCTGACCACCGAGGCCACCTCACGCAATTCCGGCAGCCGGCTGGAAAAGATTGCGGTCAGCATTGATGCCCGCAACCTGTCCAGCGAGATTGCCAATTTCGAGGCCATCCACCAGCGACTGCTGGACTCGGGGATGACCACCGAGATCATCTACCTGGATGCCACCGAACAGTCCCTGCTGCAGCGCTTCCATGCCACCCGGCGCAAGCATCCCCTGAGCGACGACGAGACCTCCCTCACCGAGGCCATCCGCTACGAGAAGCAATTGCTGGAACCCATTGCCCAACTGGCGGACCTGTACCTGGATACCACCGAGCTGTCCATGTACGAGCTCCGTGATATGGTCAAGCAGCGGATTATCGGCCGCCGTGAGCAGGAACTGGCGCTGTTGTTCCAGTCGTTCGGGTTCAAGCATGGTGTGCCGGTGGATTCGGACTATGTGCTGGACGTTCGCTGCCTGCCCAACCCCTACTGGGACCCGCAACTGCGCAAGTACACCGGCATGGACCAGCAGGTGATTGATTTCCTGGGCTCCGACGACATGACCAACCGTATGATCGATGACCTGACCCGATTCCTGGAAAGCTGGCTGCCCCAATTCAGCAAGAGCAACCGCAGCTACATGACCATTTCCATCGGCTGTACCGGCGGACAGCACCGGTCCGTCTACGTGTGCGAACAGTTGTCCCGCTATTTCAGCCGGCATTACAACCGGGTCCAGACCCGGCACACGGAACTGCCCCACCTGAACCCGAAAACCAGCGGTACGGCATGATCCGCCAGCCCATTACCATCATCAACAAGCTCGGGCTGCACGCCCGGGCAGCCGCCAAACTGGTCGAGACGGCATCGGCCTATGAAAGCCGTGTGCTGCTGTCGAAGGGCGACCGGGAGGTGGATGCCAAGAGCATCATGCCGGTGATGATGCTGGCCGCCAGCCAGGGAACGGAAGTGGAACTGATCGCGGACGGCCCCGATGAGCAGCAGGCCATCGAAGCCCTTGAGGCATTGATCAATGACTATTTTGGTGAGGGCCAGTGACCCATGAGAGAGCAGCCGTGAGCAAATACGATCCATCCAGTGAACCAGCCGGCGACGACGAGCTGATCAAGAGCAAGTCGCAGGTCAAGCGTGAAATGCAGGCACTGCAGGAGCTGGGCAAACACATGCTGGACCTGGGCGATGAGCAGCTCGCCACCCTGCCCATGAGCGAGACGCTGAAGGCGGCGATCCAGGAATCCCGCCGTATCCGCCAGCACGAGGCCCGGCGCCGGCACCTGCAATACATCGGCAAGGTGATCCGCAACGAGGACGACCCCGAGGCCCTGCGCCGCGCCGTGGAAGCCTTTGACGCCGGTAGCGAGGAGCATACCCGCCGACATCACCTGGCCGAGCGCTGGCGTGACCGCCTGATTGCCGAGGGCAACAGCGCCGTGGCGGAATTTATCGAGCATTGCCCGACGGCGGATGTGCAGCACCTCCGCAACCTGCTGAGGAACGCCCAGAGGGATGTCAAGACGGGCAAGAACACCGGCCAGGGCCGGAAACTGTTCCGCTACCTGCGGGAATGCATCGACGAGGCCGAGCAGGCCGGCTGATTCGCCGGTTCCGGCACCCCGTCGGATTCGTTAACCAAACGGGCCTCTAGAGGCGCCGGTGTTCCCACACCGGCATGCGTTTGCGGACCTGCTGCAGGTAGTCCGGATCCAGCTCGGTGACGATCACTCCCGCCCCCTCGGCCAGTTCCTTGACCACCTTGCCCCAGGGGTCGACGATCATGGAGTGGCCATAGGTGCGGCGGCGTTCGCTGTTCTGCCCCCCCTGCCCCGGTGCAACCATCCAGACCTGGTTCTCGATGGCCCGGGCCCGGACCAGGGGGTGCCAGTGGGCGTCACCGGTATGCCAGGTGAAGGCGCTGGGCAGGGTAACCCAGTCCACTCCCCGTTCGCGCAACTGCCGGAACATCTCAGGGAAGCGCAAGTCGTAGCAGATCGCCAGTCCCAGGCGGCCCACGGGCGTGTCCACCGTCACCAGTTGCTCGCCGGGCTCGAAGGTGTCCGATTCCCGGTACTGGCCCTGGCTGTCCTCCACCATGGCATCAAACAGGTGAATCTTGTCATAGCGGGCCACTTCCGTGCCCTGGTCATCCACCACCACACAACTGGCCCTGACCCGGTTCTCAAGGGCGGAGCCATCGGGTCGGGCGGCAATGGGCAGTGAGCCGCCGACAATCCAGAGCCCATGCTTGCGGGCCTGTTCCGCCAGGAAGCTCCGGATCGGGCCGCCTGACGCCACCTCGCGACCACCGTGTAACGGCATGTTGGCGGTGTCCAGCACCGCAAAGTTCTCCGGCAGTACCGCCACCCGGGCCCCCTGCTCTGCCGCCCGGGCCAGCAGCCGGGAGGCCTGGTTGAGGTTGTCGTCGATATCCCTGGTGCTCACCATCTGAATGGCGGCAACGGTCTGGGCATTCGCCATGGCGTTCTCCATCGGGGCGATAGGACGGACTATTCCTGGTTCCCGGAATCGAAGATGTTCCGCAGGTCCACCTTCGGGTTATCCCAGGTTCCCCCTACACTATAAGTGGCACTGGTCAGTTTGCTCAACGGTTCACCCAGCAGTTTATCCAGTACGAACAGGGCGCCCCCCACCGGCGGTGAGGCACCCATCAGGATTGCCGCCAGGGGTAGGTTCTGGGTCAGCGGCAGGATCACCACCAGCCGCATGTCCAGGGTTTCGTCAGCCAGGCTGGTGAACCCCGAGAGTCTCAGCGCCCCGGAGGGGCCCGCCAGTTGCAGGTCCGGATCCCAGGTCAGCACGCCATTGTCCAGTTTGGCCTTGCCGTAGATAGCGTCAAAGGCCACCCCCGCCTCATAGAGATCGGAGAAATCGAACTGCAGACGGCGCTGCAGGGTGTCAGTATTGAGCAGGTTGAAAATCCGGAAGATCTGGGCGGTCTCGTTGTTCTGCAGGATCACGCCGTCGTCCAGCCTGACACTGAATTCCCCACTCAGGTGACCGACCGCGAACTGATCGGGGCGACCGGGCCACGCAATATTGAGGTCGATCACCGAGTTTTTGTTGGTCATCGGTATTTCCTTGCCCACCAGGCTGGCCAGGCCCTGGAGGCCACCGCCTTCCAGCACCCCCTGCACCAGGGTGACCTGCTCGCCGGAGGTCACCCCCCAACGGAGCTGGCCGTCAAATACCAGCGATTCCAGGCGCCCCTGGAGATCCATCAACGTTACCTGGTCCGGCGACGGTGACAATACGAACGACCAGGAGCCGGCGGAATCGTCCCCCAGCACCAGCGAGGCGATACGCACCTCCACCTCCGGCCACTGCCCCGCCGCCATATCGCGGAATGCATCAAGCTGTTCCGAGGGCGTCAGCAGCGCCGGTGCCTCATCACTTCCGGCATCCTGTTCGTGGTCCCGGGCCAGGCTGAGCCGGTCCAGGTCAACCCAGATGCGATCCCCGGCGTCTGGAATCCGTACCCGACCCACCGCACGATCGGAATTGGTGGTCAACAGCCAGCCATCCTCCTGGGGCCGGGCCGTTAACCGGAGACCGGGAACCGCGTGATTGCCCAGGATCAGTTCGTTCATCCTCAGGTCAACACTGTTGAGCCAGTCAAAGCGCTGACCGGTGCCCCCGGCTTCCGACCCCGACGGGGCGTCGCCGGTCACGCCCAACTGCTCCAGCCAGGGCAGCCATCGGGCAGGCTCGAACCGGTCGAACGCGGCCCGGACCAGTAGCCCCCCTTCCACCGGAAAGCGGGCCGACCCGTCACCGATGACCACCTGGCCACCGTGGAAGCGGGAATCCCGCCACTCCAGCGCCGCCGACAGACGTTCGCCCCACTGGGCCTCCAGCAGCAGTTGATCGCCCTCCGGCCAACGCAGCAGCGCCTCCAGGTTGTCGCCGGAACCGGTCTCCCCGGACAGGGGCGCCGGCCACTCCGACTGGATCGTGGAGGCATCCGCGGTCACCGCCAGACGGGCGTCGGCGTCGGGCACGAAATCCAGGCGGGCGGTATAGGGCAGTGTTCCCGACACACCGGGTACCCGCTGCCCCTGGGGCATCATTTCACGGGCCAGGGTGAGCAGGTCCGCCTGGCCGGTCTGGATGATGGTCAACGCCCCCCGGGCTGGATCCGCCCGGAATCGTACACTGACCGGCTGACCCATGAAGGTGGCTGACAGGGCCTCATCGCTGAAACCATCCCGGGTGCTGTAGCGCAGCCCGCCACGGATATCCTGCCACTCCAGATCGGCAGGCGGATAGCGGAGGCTGCCGTTCTGCGTCCGCAGCCTGGCGTTGACCGATACCGCCTGTCCCGCCGCCAGGGGGATGCCCAGGGCCAGGTCAAGATCGTAGTCGCCACCCAGGGACACCCCCTGCCCCGCCTCCCCGGCCATCTCACCCAGCGGGGTGTCGTTGAGCCAGTAACCCGCCTGTTCGCCATTGACCCGGGCACTGGTGTCCACGGTGATCGTGGGCGCCCCCTCACCCGGGACCACCGAGACCTCGCCCCGGTTCAGTCGCAGCCCACCGGTCAAGGCCTGGTCCAGCACCACACGGGTATCGCCGTTGTGGATAGTGACGGTGCCGGCGGCACCGGTCACCTCCGGCCATTGCGGGTCGTAGACGATGCTGGCGTCCCGGAACCGGTATTCCATGGCGGTGCTGAAACTGTGCCGGGGCAGTCCCTCCCCGATCTGGCCATGGCCGTAGAACTCGCCACTGACCACCTTGCCCCCGGTGATCGCGGTGGTCAGCCAGTCGTAGAGGCCACGATCCAGTTCCCCCACCGGCAGGACCGAGGGCAGCATGCTGGCGTCGGCATTCTCAATGGCGAGCTTCAGCCCCAGGTTGTCCTCGCCGTAACGGTCCAGTCTCAGGTCGAAGGCACCCCGCACCCCGGTGTCCTCGCCATAGGTAACCTCCATGTCCCGGGCAAACACCCGGGTGATGCCGCCGTCGAGCCGCCAGGCCACATCGGCGTCCGCCTGGCTGAAGGTCAGGGGCCCGGCAAACAGTTTCGGAAAATCCAGGACCATGTCATCACCCCGGGCCCGTACCCTGCCGCCGTGCCGGCTCAGCCAGAGTTCACCCTGGACGTTACGCCCCCCGGGCGCCCCCCGGTGGGGCTGGACGGAAACGCCATCGAGACTGGCCGACAGCTCGAACTCGCCGGGCTGGTTCCGCGGCACCCGCACCTGCAGGGACGACAGCCGGCCCGTGGGCTTCAGGCCGGCGATTTCGGGTTCCGCCCTGGCGGGCAACAGGTTCGAGGTCACCGCCATATGAACCAGCGGGGCAAGGGAAACCCCGGAGGCCCCGATCCGGAACGACAGCCGGTCATAATCAAGCCTCACTGCCATGCCGGTGACCATCTCGTCCTGCCAGCGCCATTGCAGGTCCTGGACATGGAGGCTGCCGCCATCGTCGCTCCGGCGCCAGCCGATGCTGGCGGTGAGGTCCTCCAGGGGAGGCAGATTGGCCAGATCGCTGCTCAGTACCAGACGGGGCATGCGGAGCTGGCTGTTCGCTCGTTCCAGGCGGCCACTGTCGAAGGTAAGCCAGGCGCTGGCACTGGCGTCCAGTTCCTGCAACTGGAAGTCGCGCCATTCCAGGCCATGGGTAATCACCTCAAGCACGCCGCCGGGCGCGACGTCCGCCCACACCCGTCCGGTAAAACGACCTTCAAAGAGGTCACGCCCGCGGATCGAGAAGGTGGCGAGCTGGTCAAGGGTGCCCTGACGCATGACGCGGCCGGAAGCAGACATCTGCTGGTCATTGTAGGCCAGGTCCAGTTGCGGGATATCCACGAACACGGTTTCGGTATCCGGCGCCCGCAGTCCCAGTGTCAGGTGGGTCAGGCGGATCTGCGGATCCGAGATCCGGCCCGCCAGCTCATCCAGCCACCGCTGGGGTTGTAGCCATTGCTCCCCGGTCAGATCGGTGCCGTCCTCCAGGCCGGGACCGATGTCGGGCAGGTTCAGGCCTTCGACGGCCAAGCCCCGGTTGGCCCCCCGGGCCAGGACCAGATCCAGGCCGTCCGCTTCCATCCGCTCGAAAACCAGCCCCAGGCGAAGCAGGGACCGCAGGCCATCGAGACGCAGTAACAGATGCTGGAGGCCAACCGCCCGGGTGTCGGGCTCGGATTGATGGCCAATCTCCAGGTTACTCACCTGCAGGACCGGATCCGGCCCCTGCCAGTCGGCGGACAGGCTGCCAATGGTCACGTCCTGACCCAGGCGTTCACTCAGCAGGGATTCAATAGCGGGCCGGTAGTGGTCGATGTGCTCGGCCAGGTACCGGGCCCCGGTGGTGGCAGCAGCGACAATCAGCAGCAGGAAGACAAGCAGCCAGACGGCGACTGTCAGCAACAGGCCGTGGGTGGATCGGCGGCGACCGCGGTCAGGGGCCGGGCCGGCCGGGGGGGATGGGGGGTGCTGGGACATCACACTCAGAGCAGGACCACATCATATTGTTCCTGGCTATAGAATGGCTCCACCTGGAACCGGATCGACTTGCCGATGAAGGTTTCCAGGTCCGCCACATTGTCGGCCTCCTCGTCCAGCAGTCGGTCCACCACCTTCTGGGAAGCCATCACCAGGTAACTCTCTGCCTCATAGGCTCGGTTCACCCGCAGAATCTCGCGGAAGACTTCATAGCATACGGTTTCCCCGGTCTTGAGGAAGCCACGGCCGTCACAGATGGGACAGGGCTCACACAGGATCTGCCCCAGGCTTTCGGTGGTCCGCTTACGGGTCATTTCCACCAGGCCCAGCTCGGAGACGCCGGTGATCTTGGTCTTGGCATGGTCCCGCTCCAGCATCTTCTCCAGCATGCGGTGCACCTGGCGCTGGTGTTCCGGATCGTCCATGTCAATGAAATCGATGATGATGATGCCGCCGAGGTTGCGCAACCGGAGCTGCCGGCTGATGGCCCGGGCCGCCTCCAGGTTGGTCTTGAAGATGGTCTCTTCCAGGTTGCGGTGCCCCACGAAGGCTCCGGTATTGATGTCGATGGTGGTCATCGCCTCGGTCTGGTCGATGATCACGTAGCCCCCGGACTTGAGCTGGACCTTGCGGCTGAGAGCCTTCTGGATCTCGTCCTCGACACTGTACAGGTCGAAGATGGGACGCTCGCCGGGGTAGTACTCCACCTTGCTCTCGAACTCCGACACAAACTCCCGGACAAATTCCATGACCTTCTGATGGCTCTCCCGGGAATCGATACGGACCTTCTCGGTCTGGGGGCGGATCAGGTCCCGGATGGTGCGGATGAACAGGGGCAGGTCCTGGTAGACGATGGCCGGGGCCCTGACGTGTTCGATGCGGTCTATAATCGACTGGTTGAGGCGCTGCAGGTAGGCCATGTCCGCGAGGATGTCCGCATCACTGACGCCTTCCGCCGCGGTACGGATTATGAACCCGCCCGCGCAGTGTTCCTGCTCGCCGATGGCGGTTTCCAGGGTCTTCTTGAGCCGGGTACGCTCGTCTTCATCCTCGATGCGCTGGGAGATCCCCACATGATGGACGCCGGGCATGAAGACCAGGTAGCGGGAAGGAATGGAAAGCTGGGTGGTCAGCCTGGCGCCCTTGGTGCCGATGGGGTCCTTGGTGACCTGGACCACCAGCGACTGCCCCTCCCGCAACAGGGTGCGGATATCCGGTACGGTCCGGGGGCCATCCGACGGCTCCCCGTTGTCATCACCATTGACCGGTAACACGTCCGAGGCGTGGATAAAGGCGGCCCGTTCCAGGCCAATGTCCACGAAGGCTGCTTCCATGCCCGGCAGCACCCGTGCCACCTTGCCCTTGAAGATATTGCCGACGATGCCCTTGCGGCTGGTACGTTCGACATAAGCCTCCTGAAGCATCCCGTTCTCAACCAGTGCCACCCGGGTTTCCACCGGGGTAACGTTGATCAGGATTTCTTCGCTCATGTCATTCTCCGTCTGTTGAGGAATTCCAGTAGTCCCAGACCGGCAGTCCGGCATCGGCCAGCAGGTCGGCGGTGATATCCAGGGGCAGTCCCACCACGGCGCTGTAGCTGCCGCTAATCGCAGTAACGAAGGCGCCGCCGCGACCCTGGATACCGTAGGCCCCGGCCTTGTCCATGGGTTCACCCGTGGCACAGTAGGCGTCGATCTCCCGCGGATCCAGCGATCGGAACCGGACGTCGGTCACGCTGACCCTGACGTCCACGCCATCCCGGGTGGCCAGGGCCACCCCGGTCATCACCTGGTGCTCACGGCCTGACAACGACTGTAACAGGCGCCGGGCGCCGGCTTCGTCCTCCGGCTTGCCCAGGATGCCATCATCCAGCACCACGGTGGTGTCGGACCCCAGCACCAGGGCGTCGCGCCGGTCGTGACGCCGGTAGCCAGCCAGGGCCTTGTCCCGAGCCAGCCGCCGTACGTAGTCCGCGGGGGCCTCTCCCGGGTACGCCGTCTCGTCGATATCAACCGGCAATGTACCAAAGGATAGACCAAGCTGCCTGAGCAGTTCCGCCCGGCGTGGCGACGCCGAGGCCAGTATGACCCTTTCCGTCATGGTATCGTTCCCGTCGTTCCAGCTTCAGCCGAGTTTGAGGTTAAGCTTGTCCAGCACCGGGCACAGCACCACCCACAACACGGCGCTGGTGGCGGCCGGCCAGAGGTAGGCAAAGCCGGAGGATTCCGCGCCCAGAAGCTGTTTGATGAAGTGAACCAGCATCTGGTTGATGCCCAGCAGCAGGAATACGATCACGCACTGCTGAATCAGGGGAAACATCCTCAGCCGCTGGTGTACCGTCAGCACCAGGAAGGCGATCATCGCCATCCCCAGGGCATTGACGCCCAGGGGCGTTGCCTCCAGCACATCGAGCAGTAACCCCAGGACCCAGGCCATCAGGATGCCGAACTGGGCCGGCGCCCGGAAGGTCCAGTAGAACACCATCAGCCCCAGCCACTCCGGGCGGAACTCGAACCACCCCGACGGGAACAGGGAGATGCTCAGCACCAGGGACACCAGGATGCTGACAAACATGACCGGATAGCTGATGATCGACAGCATCAGTTACCCTCCCCGCCATTGCCGTCCTGCGTGACGCCCTGCTGGTCGTAGAGTGTATCGGGACTGGCGGCACCGGCTTCCTGGAACACCACCAGCACCATTTTGCTACGGCTCAGGCTGGCCAGCGGCGTGGCATGGATGGTGACAAACGGGGCCCCGGGGTCCTTGGTGATGGATGACACCTCCGCCACCGGATAGCCCTTGGGAAAACGGCCGCCCAGCCCCGAACTGACCAGCACATCCCCTTCTCGGATATCGGCGGTATCCGGCACATGGACCAGTTCAAGCTGGCTGATATCCCCGTTACCCAGCAGGATGGCCCGCAAGCCGTTACGGAGCACTTCCACCGGCACCGCATGGCTGCTGTCGGATACCAGCAGCACCCGGGAGGTGAACGCGGAGGTATACAGCACCTGGCCCATCAGGCCATTGGCGTCCAGGATGGCCTGGCCAGCGGTCACGCCGTCACGTTCGCCCTTGTTGATGATAACCTCATGGGAAAAGGGGTCTGGCGACACCCCCACCACTTCCGCCACCACCACACGGTCGTCCACCGAGGCGGAGGCGTTCATCAGTTCCCGGAGTTCGGTGTTTTCGGCGGCCAGGGCGCCGTACTTGAGGGCCCGACGCTCAAGGACCATCAGCCGGGCCTTGAGGGCCTCGTTTTCTTCCAGCAGATCTTCGCGGGGAGTAATCACGCCGGCGAACCAGTCGCCGAACCGATCCGGGGCATTGCCCAGCCAGAACACCGGAGCCAGGACAGTGGCGATGCCGCTACGCACCGGCTCCAGGCGATCGAACCGGTCATCCGCCACGATCAGCACCAGTGACAGTACCAGTACCACCAGGAGCCGAAAGCCGGGAACCGGGCCCTGAACAAATATGGTCTTAATGGCACAGCCCCCCTGCCCCGATTACACGACCGCCGCTGAGGTTTCCCTCCAGCGGCGGCGTCGGGAGCGAGGCTGTCAGGCCGGCACCTGGTGCCATGATCACCCCTCCTGGGAGAACATTCCAATGCCGCTGCGGTCGATCACTTCCAGGGCCTTGCCGCCGCCACGGGCAACACAGGTCAGCGGGTCTTCGGCAATGATCACCGGCAGGCCGGTTTCCTCGCTGATCAGCTTGTCCAGGCCACGGAGCAGTGCACCACCACCGGTGAGCACGATGCCACGCTCGGCAATGTCGGACGCCAGTTCGGGCGGGGACTGTTCCAGGGCGCTCTTGACCGTCTGCACGATCTGGGCGAGGGATTCCTGCAACGCATCAAGGATTTCTTCACTGTTGAGGGTGAAGGAACGGGGCACGCCTTCCGCCAGGTTACGGCCGCGCACGTCAATCTCGCGGATCTCGACACCTTCATAGGCACAGCCGATCTCGTGCTTGATGCGCTCGGCGGTGGAATCACCGATCAGGCTGCCGTAGTTGCGGCGCACGTAGGTGACGATGGCCTCATCGAATTTGTCACCACCCACCCGTACGGACTCGGCATAGACAATGCCGTTCAGGGAGATGATGGCGATCTCGGTGGTGCCGCCACCGATATCCACGATCATGGAACCGCTGGCCTCTTCCACCGGCAGGCCGGCGCCAATGGCGGCAGCCATGGGCTCCTCAATCAGGAACACTTCCCGGGCCCCGGCGCCCAGGGCCGATTCACGGATGGCCTTGCGCTCCACCTGGGTGGACTTGCTGGGCACACACACCAGTACCCGGGGGCTGGGAGTGATAAAGCTGTTCTCATGCACCTTGTGGATGAAGTGCTGCAGCATTTTCTCAGTGACCACAAAGTCCGCGATCACACCGTCCTTGAGGGGGCGGATGGCGGTGATGTTGCCCGGCGTACGGCCCAGCATGCGCTTGGCCTCGGTACCGACGGCGGCAACCGTTTTCTGGGAGTTATTGGTGCGGATGGCCACGACCGATGGCTCATTCAGGACGATCCCCCGCTCACGGACATAAATAAGGGTGTTAGCGGTACCAAGATCAATGGAGAGATCGCTGGAAAAAAGGCCTCGGATACGTTTCAACATTCGCTTTATTTCAACCTGAGAAATGCCGTAGGGAAATGATGCCGCAACTTTAGCAGCGAGCACCCCCGCAGGCAAGGCGTGATCCGCCGCGTTACAGGCTGTTACAGCCGTGTCAGGGTACTGCGTCACCCCCCTGATCTGTTAACATAGTCGTTTTTCACGACCCCGGAGGCAATGCGTGACCATTTCCCGCAAGGACATCGAAAAAGTCGCGGTGCTTGCCCGCATCCAGGTGGATGATGAGCAGGTGTCCGCGCTGGAAAAGGACCTGGGCAATATCCTCGATCTGGTGGACCAGCTCAGCGCCGCCGATACCGAGTCGGTGGAGCCCCTGGCCCATCCCCTGGACGCGGTCCAGAAGCTGCGCCCGGACGAGGTCACCGAAACCGACCAGCGGGCCGCTTTCCAGGCCATCGCGCCGGCCACGGAGAATGGCCTCTACCTCGTTCCCCGCGTTATCGAGTGATCCACCAGCGACACCAGGACTCATCATGCACAACAAATCCGTAGCAGACCTTTCCCGCGAGCTGGCCAGCGGCACCATTTCCAGCGTGGAACTGACCCGGCAGTTCCTGGACCGCATCCGCCAGGAAGATGAAAAATACAACAGCTTTATTACCGTCACCGAGGAACAGGCCCTGGCCGATGCCAAAGCGGCTGATGAACAGCGCGCCGCCGGCAATGCCACGCCCTGGACCGGCATCCCCTTCGCCCACAAGGACATCTTCTGCACCAATGGCGTCCGCACTACCTGTGGCTCGAAGATGCTGGAGAATTTCGTCCCGCCCTACGACGCCACGGTCACCGCCAACTTCCGCCAGGCGGGCGCGGTCTGCCTGGGCAAGACCAACATGGACGAGTTCGCCATGGGCTCCTCCAACGAGTCCAGCCATTTTGGCGCGGTCACCAACCCCTGGGGTGAGCGGCGGGTACCGGGGGGCTCCTCCGGTGGTTCCGCGGCCGCAGTCGCGGCGCGACTGGTACCGGCGGCCACCGCCACGGACACCGGCGGCTCCATCCGCCAGCCAGCCGCGCTGTGCGGTGTCACCGGTCTCAAACCCACCTACGGTCGCGTCTCCCGCTATGGCATGATCGCCTTCGCCTCCAGCCTGGACCAGGGCGGCACAATCGCCCGTACCGCCGAAGATAACGCCATGATGCTGAACGTGATGGCGGGCTTCGACCCAAAGGATTCCACCAGCATTGATCGTGAGGTGCCGGACTACACCGCCACCCTGAACGAGCCCGTGAAGGGCCTGACCATCGGCCTGCCGAAGGAGTATTTCTCCGACCAGCTCAGCCCGGCCATGGAAGAGCAGGTGCGCAACGCCATCCGCGAATACGAAAAACTGGGCGCCACGGTGAAGGAAGTGTCCCTTCCCAACGCGAAGCTGGCCATTGCCGCCTACTACGTGATCGCCCCGGCGGAGGCCTCTGCCAACCTGTCACGCTTTGACGGCGTGCGCTACGGCTACCGCTGCGAGGACCCGAAGGACCTGATGGACCTGTACACCCGTACCCGGGCCGAAGGCTTCGGCGAGGAAGTGAAACGCCGCATCCTGGTGGGCACCTACGCCCTGTCAGCCGGCTACTTTGACGCCTATTACCTTAAGGCCCAGAAGGTACGCCGCCTGATCCAGCAGGACTTCATCAGCGCCTTCAAGGAAGTGGACGTACTGATGAGCCCGGTGTCACCATCGCCGGCTTTCGTGCAGGGCGAGAAGAACACCGACCCGGTCACCATGTACCTGGAGGACGTGTTCACCATCGCCGTCAACCTGGCTGGCGTTCCGGCCATGTCGGTACCCGCAGGCTTTGTCGACGGCCTGCCGGTCGGTCTGCAGATTATCGGAGACTATTTCTCTGAAGCGCGGCTGCTGAACGCCGCCCACCAGTTCCAGCAGGTGACCGACTGGCACCAGCGCGAGCCCCAATAAGCCCGACGGAGGAGAATGTCACATGCAATGGGATATCGTCATCGGGCTGGAAATCCACGTTCAGCTCGCTACCAGGACCAAGATTTTTTCCGGCTCCAGCACCGCCTATGGTGCCGAGCCCAACACCCAGGCTAATGCCGTTGACCTGGCCATGCCCGGCACCCTGCCGGTGCCCAACGAGAACGCCTTCCGCTATGCGGTGATGTTCGGGCTGGCGGTCAACGCCGAGATCGAGCGCCGCTCGGTGTTCGAGCGCAAGAACTACTTCTACCCGGACCTGCCCAAGGGCTACCAGACCACTCAGCTTGAACGCCCCATCGTGGGACCGGGCTTCGTGGACATCGACCTGCCCAACGGTGAGACCAAGCGGGTCCGCATCCACCACGCCCACCTGGAGGAAGACGCCGGCAAGTCCCTGCACGAGGACTTCCATGGCATGACCGGCGTCGACCTGAACCGGGCCGGCACCCCGCTGATCGAGGTGGTCACCGAGCCGGACATGAACAACGCCGACGAGGCCGTGGCGTTTGCCAGGAAACTGCACGGCATTGTCACCTCACTGGGCATCTGCGACGGCGACATGTCCCAGGGCTCCATGCGTTTTGACGTGAACATCTCGCTCAAGCCGAAGGGTTCCGACACCCTGGGCACCCGTACCGAAACCAAGAACCTGAACTCGTTCCGTTTCATGGAGCAGGCCATTGCCCACGAAGTGGAGCGGCAGATGGATATCCTGGAAGATGGCGGCGAGATCGTACAGGAAACCCGCCTGTACAACGGTGATCGCGACGAATCCCGCTCCATGCGCACCAAGGAGGAGGCCAACGACTACCGTTACTTCCCCTGTCCGGACCTGCTGCCGGTAGTGCTGGACGAGGCCTTTATCGAGGAGGCCCGCAACAGCCTGCCGGAACTGCCGGACGCCCGTAAGGCCCGCTTCCAGGAGCAGTACGGCCTGAACGATTACGATGCCGGCCTGCTGGCGGGGGACTCAAAGCTGGCCACCTTCTTCGAGGAAACCGTTACCCACGGCAAGGATGCGAAGCTGTCCGCCAACTGGCTCCTGGGCGAGTTCTCCGCCCGCCTGAATGCGGAGGAGCGCTCTGTTGCCGACTCGCCCATATCCGGTGAACAACTGGGCGCCCTGGTGACCCGCATTGCCGACAACACGGTCTCTTCCGCGGGCGCCAAGAAGGTGTTCGAGGCCCTGTGGACCGGTGAAAACGACGATGTGGACGCCATCATCGACGCCAAGGGCCTGAAGCAGGTGTCCGACACCGGCGAGCTGGAGAAGATGGTGGACGAGGTCCTGGCTGGCATGCCGGACCAGGTGGCCCAATACCAGAACGAGGAGGATCCCAAAAAGCGCAAGAAGATGCTTGGCGGCTTTATGGGTCCCCTGATGAAGGCCTCCAAGGGTCAGGGCAACCCCAAGCTGTTCAACGAGATTCTGCAAAAGAAGCTTGGCGGCTGATTGCCTGATAGCTAGTTCCTCCGGCCCTAGCCTTCCTTGATTGGGTGGCTGGGACCGGGGTGGTACCCCTTTTTCCGCTGCAATTCACGGTACGTCCTGTACCGTGAATTGCAGCGAAGAAAAGGTCCCCCGGCCCGACGCCCATACACCCAGGCCAAAAACCTCAAACGGATGTTTAATAACATGACCCAGATCACGACATACTACCTTGCTGGTCAGCAATCAACCAATTACACTCCGGCAGATAGCTAAAATTATAATCTTGGCCCGAAGTTACGTTAGGTTTCTACGAGCCTCCGAAAAAGAGGCCTGGCACCGGTTGATTTTCCGACCGGCGAGGAATCACCGACAGATAGAGGTAGTTGTTAGGATCGCAGGACGCGGACCAGGGGCTTTTTCAGAGATTCGTTACCGTCCTCGCTTCGGGGAACGACAGGTAACATGATCAAACAAGGTGTCACCATGGGAAAGCCACTCGACGTCGAGTCCGCCAAGCCAATGCGGGTCAAGCCCCGTGCGGCGGAACCCAACCTGCGTGATCAACAACGGGCAGATGTTAATCTGAAAGTTACCCTCAATCGCCCCGGCCAGCCGGCCATCGACTGCGAAATCTGCAACCTGTCCCGTTCCGGGATGATGATCCGCTGCACCAGCAAGGTCACCGAAACCCTGATCCCCGGCAAGCGGGCCCCCGCCCCCGGCGACTGGATCGACGTCACCGCCCGCTTTGAAGTACCGGTACTGTCGCAGCAGTCCGTCCAGCTTTCGGCCCGCTGCCACATCGCCCACCTGCGGCGCATGGCCAGGGACGAGTTTCACCTGGGCATTCGATTCGTGGATTTCGATGGACGCGGTTTCGACTACGTGGACCAGTACGTTCACAGGCTGCTGGCCGACCGCATGGTCTGATCATCAACGGCCGTAAACGCCCTTGCTGCGATGGCCAGCCCATCGCCGGCAGCATATTGTTATAGCTGTAAACTCTACTAGCTCACCTTCTTATAAGTACCGCTCCCTGATATAGTACCCACCCTCAAATTAATCCTATTTTTCCCTGTCTGGGCACAGCCCCAGGCACTCGGTGAGCGGAACTATGACCACGTACAACCTGACCCATCTGAAACAGCTGGAAGCTGAAAGCATCCACATCATCCGGGAGGTCGCCGCGGAGTTTGATAACCCCGTGATGCTCTACTCCATCGGCAAGGATTCCGCGGTCATGCTGCACTTGGCCCGCAAGGCATTCTACCCGGGCAAACCGCCGTTTCCCCTGATGCATGTGGACACCACCTGGAAATTCAAGGAGATGATCAAGTTCCGGGACCGCAAGGCGAAGGAATATGGCCTGGACCTGATCGTCCATATCAATGAAGAAGGTGTTAAGCAGGGCGTGGGGCCGTTTACCCATGGCAGCGCCAAACACACCGACATCATGAAGACCCAGTCGCTGAAGCAGGCCCTGGACAAGTACAAGTTCGACGCTGCCTTCGGTGGTGCCCGCCGGGACGAGGAGAAGTCCCGCGCCAAGGAGCGGGTCTATTCCTTCCGGGATGAGTACCATCGCTGGGACCCCAAGAACCAGCGCCCGGAACTGTGGAACATTTACAACGGCAAGATCAACAAGGGTGAGAGCATCCGGGTGTTCCCCCTGTCCAACTGGACCGAGCTGGATATCTGGCAGTACATCTACCTCGAGAATATCGAGATCGTTCCGCTGTATTATGCCGCCAAGCGCCCTGTGGTCGAGCGGGATGGCACCCTGATCATGGTCGACGACGACCGCATGCCCCTCAAGGAAGGCGAGAAGCCCGAGATGAAATCCGTGCGTTTCCGCACCCTTGGCTGCTATCCGCTGACCGGCGCCATTGAATCCGAGGCGGACACCCTGCCGGAGATCATCCAGGAAATGCTGCTGGCCACCAGCTCCGAGCGTCAGGGTCGCGTGATCGACCACGATTCAGCCGGGTCCATGGAACAGAAGAAGCGGGAAGGGTACTTCTAAGATGTCACACCAGTCAGATCTGATCGCAGAAGATATTCAGGCCTACCTGAAACAGCATGAGAACAAGGAGCTGCTGCGCCTGCTCACCTGTGGCAGCGTGGACGACGGCAAGAGCACCCTGATCGGTCGCCTGCTCCACGACACCAAGATGATCTATGAAGATCACATGGCCAGCCTGAAGAGCGACAGCGCCAAGATGGGGACCACCGGCGAGAAGCTGGACCTGGCCCTGCTGGTGGACGGCCTGCAGGCGGAGCGGGAACAGGGCATCACCATTGATGTGGCCTACCGCTACTTCTCCACCGACAAGCGCAAGTTCATCATTGCCGACACTCCGGGCCACGAGCAGTACACCCGCAACATGGCCACCGGGGCGTCCACCGCGCAACTGGCGATCCTGATGATCGACGCCCGCCACGGCGTACTGACCCAGACCCGCCGGCACTCATTCATTGCCTCGCTCCAGGGCATTCGCCATATCGTGGTGGCGGTGAACAAGATGGACCTGGTGGACTTCAGCGAGGAACGGTTCAACGAGATCAAGGAAGACTACCTGGCCTTCGCCGCCAAACTGGGCCTGAAGGACATCCGTTTTGTCCCCATCTCCGCACTGGAAGGCGACAACGTGGTGAACAGGAGCGAGAGCACACCCTGGTTCACCGGCCAGCCGCTGATGGAAATTCTGGAAACCGTGGAAGTGTCCCGGGACAAGAACCTGGAGCATTTCCGCTTCCCGGTGCAGTACGTCAACCGCCCCAACCTCAACTTCCGGGGCTTCTGCGGCACCATCGCCTCCGGTGTGGTACGTCCAGGCGATGCAGTGATGGCACTGCCGTCCCGCCGCACCAGCACGGTGAAGGAAGTCGTCACCTTCGACGGCAACCTGGAGGAAGCCTACATCGACCAGGCGGTGACCCTGACCCTGAACGACGAGATCGATATCAGCCGGGGCGACATGCTGGTCAAGGTGGATGACGAGCCGGAGGTGGGCAACCGCTTCACCGCCAACATCGTCTGGATGACCGATGCCCCGCTGGAGACCGGTCGCCTCTATGACATCAAGCTGGGACCGACCTTCACCTCCGGCACGGTGAAGAAGATTCACCACCAGACCGACGTGAACACCCTGGAACAGAAGGCCAATCCCAGCGAGCTTGCGCTGAACGAAATCGGCCTGTGTGAGCTGACCCTGAGCCAGCCCATCGCGTTTGACGCCTACCCGCGTAACCACGCCACCGGCAGTTTCATCGTGATCGACCGGCTGACCAACGTTACCATCGGCGCGGGCATGATTGCCGGCACTGCGGGTGAGGTGGAATCCCTGGATCCGGTGACCGCCGAGGAGCGCGAACGCCGTCTGGCCCAGAAGCCGGCCATCGTGGCCTGCAACGGTCGCAAGGCGGAAGACCTGGCCATCGCCGTGGAGCGGGCCCTGTTCGACCAGGGCAAGACCTCGGTCGTGCTCACCGAGGAGAACGCCGGCTCCGCCGATGACCGCCGTCGCGCGGCGCAATTGCTGGCCGCCCACGGCCTGATCGCCGTTGCTGTCAACCTGGGCTCCGACGTGGCCTCCGCCAGCGTCACCGCGGATAGCGAGGATGCCATCCCCGGCGCGGTGAACGAGCTGATCCAGGGCCTGGTCCGGGACAAGCGCGTCTAACCCGGATTGCCATCCCTGTCGCAACAGCCCCGGCTTTTCACGAAGCCGGGGCTGTTTGCGTTTATACCGGTGTCACCCCGTGCCTGACCGTGGCAAAATCGGGCCCCTGTTCCATTTTACCCATCCATCAGGATTCATTCGTCTATGGCCATCAAGCAACTCCGAACCGCCTTTGCCAGCCAGTACCAACCCGGCCAGCCCGCCCGCCTGCAATCCGGGGAGCCCCTGCAGGAACCCGGTGGCGATTACGAGATGCTCCACAAGCAGATGAAGCGGCTGTTCAACAGCAAGCCCGGCAAGAAATACGGACGTTTCTCCGAGGATATCGGCGAGAGCCCCTTCAGCGCCTGGCTGAAGGACTATATGGAGGAAAAACAAACCTTCGCTTCCCTCACCGATCGCCTGTTCGGCCAGTTCCAGGAACTGCTCAACGGCGCCCAGGAAGAATTCGCCGGCCACCTGATGCTGGTCCACGAGGCCCTGGCGGATGGTGAAGTGGTCTACCTGCTGGTACTGGAATCCGACAACACCATGCGCTTCGACGGCAACCAGGCCCTGGACGCCACCGATGTGCTGAGCCTTTCACGGCTGAACCTGGCGGTACGCATCGAGCTGGACGACTGGCTGGGTGACAACGCCGGAGAGAACTACCTGACCCTGGTCCACGGTCGCGGCACCGGCGAAGGCGGCGACCTGTTTATTCGCCTGTGCGGCTTCACCAACCAGGTGGACGTGGAGAAGGAAACCGTCACCTTCCTGGACGCCGTGGAAGCCTTCGCCAAATCCTCGGAGCCGGAAAAAGCCGGCGAGGTGCGGGCTAAGGCCTACGAATTCTGCAAGGAACAGCACGCCCTGGGCGAGCCGGTGGCCATCGATGCCCTGTCCGGCTACCTGGATGAGAGCCAGCCGGAGCGCTTCCGGGAGTTCGCCTCACAGAATGCCGAAGTGCCAGAGAGCGGCGTATTGCACCCGGACCACCGCAAGGTCAAGAAACTGGTCCGCATCGCCGGCTCCGGAGGCGGCATGAGCCTGTCGTTCTCCTCGGACCTGGTGAACCAGGCGGTCTACTACGACCGCGACAAGGATGCCCTCACCATCACCCGCCTGCCCAAGGCCCTGCGGGAGCAGTTGCAGCGGTATCTGGAGGGGCGTGATAGTGAATGAAGGCGTCGTGAACCGGTCGGGCATCTGATGCATACTATGGGTATACCCTCATGAGTACGGACAAAACCATGGACAACGTCGACCGCATGACCAGTCTTGAGAAGATCAGGGCCATGGAACAGCTCTGGGATGCATTGACCCGTGACAGTGAGCTGCCCTCTTCACCCCAATGGCACGGTGAAGAACTACAGCGGCGAACCTCCCGGATTCAGGAAAACCAGGTGAATTACCTGAGTCTTGACCAGTTGAAGGAGCGCGGCCCCCAAACATGAAACCAAGGACAGTGAGACTCACGGAGGAGGCCGTCAGAGACATCGATACCGCCACACCACAGTCAGTGTTTTGGCAATCCTCGATACCAGACGAGCCCCATACAAAGCTCAAAAGCGACTGGAAGACCAATAGGTATTAATCCTCGACCAAGTCCGGATGCCGCTGCTTACGGACCTGGTTCATCCACCCCACCCCATCAATTAACTCACCGGTTTCCGGATCAATGGGCGGGTAAGGCAGCTTGCGGTCGTCGCAGTAGCGCTTGACGGTGGGCTGGCACCACTGGAACAGCAGGCGCATGTATTCGTCGTCCGGCAGGCGGCGCTGGTCGAACAGGCCGGCGAGTTTGCGCTGGCGCTGGGCCTCGGACAGGATGATGGCGCAGGCGGAGGACACGTTCAGGGACTCGACCATTCCCATCATGGGGATGACAATGTGCTCATCTGCATGGTCCGAGGCGCTGGCGCTGACGCCGTCCACCTCGTTGCCCATGATTACCGTGCAGGGCACGGTGTAGTCCACCTCACGATAGTCCACCGCCCGGTCTGACAGTTGCGCCGCGTATAGCTTGTGGCCGCTGGCTTTCAGGCTCGCGACCGCGTCATCCATGGTGGGATGGGTGTGGGTCCGCACCCAGTTGTAGCTGCCCCCGGCGGTCTTGCGGAACGCCCGGAAGCCCTCCTTCGGCCACACCACGTGCATATTGGCCAGGCCAAAGGCATCGCAGGAGCGGATAATGGCGGACAGGTTACGGGGCTTGTGGACCTGATCGGTCAGCACGCTGATATCGGGCTGACGGGTGTCCAGGATGTGCTTGATTCGGGCGAGGCGTTCAGGGGTCATATCAGGTTCATTAACTGCGTTCGGTAGTGGCAATTGCCAAAGAGCCGGACATTTTACCACAATCGGCTACCAACTAACCGAGACAACGGTGGTTGATGATTAGCCACACCGTTATAATACACGGTTCAATTCTGCCAGCGTCCCGCAGGCGCCGAATTCATCACATTAGTTGAGACCCATGGCCAAGAAGCTTTTTATCAAGACCCACGGCTGCCAGATGAACGAGTACGACTCCGCCCGCATGGCGGACCTGCTCAAGACCGGCGAAGCGGTGGAAATGACCGATTCGGCGGAAGACGCCGATATCCTGCTGCTGAACACCTGCTCCATCCGCGAGAAGGCCCAGGAGAAGGTCTTCCACCAGCTCGGCCGCTGGAAGAGTCTCAAGAAGCACAAGCCCGAGTTGATCATCGGCGTGGGCGGCTGCGTCGCCAGCCAGGAAGGCCAGGCCATCATCGATCGCGCGCCTTACGTGGACATGGTGTTCGGCCCCCAGACCCTACACCGGCTGCCGGACATGATCACCGAGATCAAGACCAAGGGTAACGGCGTCGGCGTGGTGGACGTGAGCTTCCCGGAAATCGAGAAGTTCGACAACCTGCCGGAGCCCGGCGCCGACGGCCCCTCCGCGTTTGTCTCCATCATGGAAGGCTGCAGCAAGTACTGCACCTTCTGCGTGGTGCCCTACACCCGGGGCGAGGAAGTCAGCCGCCCGGTGGACGACGTCATCGTGGAAGTGGCCCACCTGGCCAGCCAGGGCGTGCGCGAGGTCAACCTGCTGGGCCAGAACGTCAACGCCTACCGGGGCGACACCCACGACGGCGACATCATGGACCTGGCGGAACTGATCGAGGTGATCGCCACCATCGACGGCATCGACCGCATCCGCTACACCACCTCTCACCCGGTGGAATTCACCGATGCCATGATCGACGTCTACGAAAAGGTGCCGGAGCTGGTCAGCCACCTGCACCTGCCGGTCCAGAGCGGTTCCGACCGCATCCTGGCGGCCATGAAGCGCGGCCACACAGCCCTGGAGTACAAGTCCAAACTGCGCCGCCTGCGCAAAATCCGCCCGGACATCAGCTTCTCATCCGACTTCATCATCGGCTTCCCGGGCGAGACCGAGAAGGATTTCGAGGACACCATGAAGCTGATCAACGACATCGGCTTCGACGTGTCCTTCAGTTTCGTCTACAGCGCACGACCGGGTACCCCGGCCTCCGACCTGCCGGACGACACACCCATGGACGTCAAGAAACAGCGCCTGGCCATCCTGCAGGAGCGCATCAACCAGCAGGCCATGGACATCAGCCGCAAGATGGTGGGCACCACCCAGCGCATCCTGGTCACCGGCCTGTCCAAAAAGGACCCCGGGGAGTACGCCGGCCGTACCGAGAACAACCGCATCGTCAACTTCCGCCACGACAATCCCGAGGTGGTTGGTAACTTTATTGACGTGGAAATTCGGGAGGCTCTGCCTAACTCTCTGCGCGGTATTCCCGTGGATGGACGGCTTTACTGAGTCAGATCCTTCTTGCCTGGTCGTATTGGTGCATGGTCAAGGAGGCGGTACATTTTTCCGGAACACGCCCCGCAAGTACGTCCATGTAGGGCTCGACGGCAGCCATCCCTGGC
>NZ_JAVVLT010000106.1:0-34299 GCF_036224885.1 Marinobacter sp. OP 3.4 | reverse complement strand
GCGGAACTGGCATCAAACGAATGAGGTGGTGTCCGGTTTAGCGGGGGCAACTACAGCAGCTACCTGTGGTGGGAAATGATGCAGAAGAACCTGCCACCAAACGAGGTGTTCCAGGAATACACCAACCGCATGGAAAGCCGGCCGGCCGCCAAACGGGCCAATCAGTTGGATGATGAACTGGTGGAGCGGATGAACGCGGCGACCGCCTGAGCAACACCACACCATCCACGGTTCGCCAGCGGTCCGTGGATGGCGTGGCTCCGATCAAATACCAACCTACGACCTTCACTTGATCTACCGCCGCAGCCATAGCATTCTCTGGCAGGAAACCGCCATCAACCCGTTCAAGGGGCCAACCCATGCACCTGCCCTTCTGGCTGACCACTACCGGCCTGTCGCCCCTGCTGATCTACCAGGGTCGGAACGTCCGTCGTAACATCGTCCGGCTTCCCGAGGCCGGGGGCGACCCTTTCGGGCAGTATGGTGAGGGATCGCCGGACCGGCGGTTACTGGTGCTTGGTGAATCCACGGCAGCTGGTGTGGGTGTCCAACGCCATGACCAGGGCCTGGCCAGCCAGCTTGCCCGGCTGCTGCACGAGCGCAGTGGTGAAACCATTGCCTGGCACACCTATGGCATCAACGGTGCGACCCTGACCGAACTGATGGAGAACCTGCCGCTGGAAACCCTGCCGCAGGCGGATGTGGTGCTGTTAAGCATGGGCGTCAACGATACCACCGGTTTCACACCCCGTAGCCGCTTCCGCCGGCAGTTACTGGCACTACGGGAAGCGCTGAAACCCCGTTACCCGGTACCTATCCAGTTACTCAGCGTGCCGCCCATGCACCTGTTCACGGCGCTGCCGTCACCCCTTCGCCAAGTGGTGGGCTGGCGGGCGAGACAGCTGGATACTGTCTACCAAATACTGGCCAGGAAACAGCCAGAGGACTTCGCTTACCTGCCCTATGAAACGGTGACCGATACGTCGCTACTGGCCGAAGATGGCTACCATCCGGGGGAAACAGGCTACCGGCTAATGGCCGAGTCCATCGCCGATCAACTCAACTGAGGCTCCACCCACTGTCACTCGGGTAGTTATCCGTCAACGGGCTGGACAGTTGCCACCCTTCAAAAGATCGGAGACGATCAGTTCGTCTACCGATCAACAAGGGAGCAAACAATGATAAGGACATTAGCTGGCAAACGCCTGGACGCTGCCGAACGGGAGCTGGGTGAATCCCATGACTACATGCGCCACATCCTGAACACGTCCCTGCGGGCTTTCCTTCGATTCGCCAAGATCTTTCCCATTTCCGACTACCGTCGCGGCCTGCCTGCCGACGCCTACCATGTGGCCCGTATCGTGGCGGCCCGGGACGAGGACTGCGGTACCTGCGTGCAGGTGGAGGTGAATCTGGGCATTCGTAGCAAGGTAGAGCCTGGGATCCTTCAGGCGGTGATTGATCGCAGGCCCGACCAGCTCCCCGCCAATCTCCGTACTGTCTATGAGTTCGTCGAGGTCCTGATGGAAAAGACCGGGGCCGACAATGAATTGCGGGAATCAGTAAGACAGGAATACGGAGAGGAGGGGCTGGTGGAACTGGCCCTGGCCATCGGCGCCAGCCGCTTTCTCCCCTCGGTCAAACGGACCCTGGGCTATGGAACCGCCTGTTCGTTGGTTGAGGTGAAGGTGCCTGACTAACGTAAGGGGCTTGCCAACAGCCATCACCGGACCGGACGACACCGCAGGAACTGGCCATCTATCAATGACCGGGCCAGCCCCCGTGCTAAACCGAAAAGGGTGTCAGCCCCGGACCCTTGCGGTGACTTCGATCTCCAGCTTCATGGCGTCATCCAGCAGGCCGGCCACAAACATGGTGGCGGCGGGGCGGGATTCGCCCAGGTACTTCTGGAAGACGGGCCAGCAGGGCTCGAAGTCGGCCCTGTCCGGGAAGATGTAGTGGATGCGCACCACATCGGCGAAGCTGCTGCCCGCCTGATCCAGCACCTTGCCGATGTTGCGGAAGCACTGCTCGGCCTGTTCCACCGCATCGTCAGAGATGGTCATGGTGTCGTAGTTGAAGCCGGTGGTGCCGGACACGTACACATAGTCCCCATCAACGACAGCGCGGGAATAGCCGATTCTGGACTCAAATTCAGAACCGCTGGAAATCAGTGTTCGACTCACGGTGGAAATCCTTTCAACAGAGGAAAAAAGCCGGACAACCCGGACAGGCGATTCTAGTCCATCGTCCAGGTTTCGAAAATCCTGTAGCCAGCCGGAGTCAAACGCCCAACCGGTCCCGTAGCGCGTAATACCACGCCCCGACGGCGGTGAACGGCACCCGTAACAGGCGCCCACCGGGGAACGGGTAGTGAGGCAGACTGGCGAAGGCGTCGAAGCGGTCTGCCTGTCCCTGGATCGCCAGCGCCAGGGCCTTGCCCGCCACATGGGTAAAGGTAACGCCATGGCCTGAGCAGCCCTGGGAATAGAACACGTTGTCGTGCAGTCGGCCCATCTGGGGCAGCCGTGACAGGGTGAGCAGGAAGTTGCCGGTCCAGGCGTAGTCCACTTTCACATCGGCCAGCTCCGGGAAAGTCCTGAGCATATTGGGCCGGATCAGCCGCTCGATATTGGCCGGGTCGCGTGCGCCGTAGACCACACCGCCGCCATAGATCAGCCGCTGGTCACCGGACAGGCGGAAGTAGTCCAGCAGGTAGTTGCAGTCCTCGACGCAGTTGTCTTGCGGGAGCAGTTGACTGGCCAGGGCTTCGTCCAGGGGTTCGGTGGCGATGATCTGGGAGCCGCAGGGCATGGACTTGGCGCCCAGCTCCGGTACCAGGCCGCCCAGATAGGCATTGCCCGCCAGCACCACGAAGCGGGCACTCACTTGCCCGGTCGCGGTCCGCACGGTGGCAGGCTGGCCGTAACTTATCCCGGTTACCTGGGAATGCTCATGGATAACGCCACCCAAAGACTCCAGCGCCGCGGCTTCTCCCAGGGCCAGGTTCAGCGGGTGGATATGGCCGCCCGAATGATCGATGGCGCCACCCACATACCGGTCAGTGCCCACCCGGGCACGGATGCCCTCCCGGTCCAGCAGTTCCAGCTGGTCATGGCCGAATCGGCGCCACAGGGCCTGCTGTGACTCCAGGTGCTTCTGCTGACGGGGGTTCAGGGCCGCGAAGATGCCACCGCCCTTCAGGTCGCAGGCAATGCCGTAATCCCGCACCCGCTGGCGGATGATCTGGCCACCCTCGAACGCCATCTCCGCAAGCAGGCGCAAGTGGTCCGGTGTGGTCTGACGCTCGATGGCGTCCAGGTCGCGACTGAAACTGTTGACGATCTGGCCGCCATTGCGGCCGGACGCCCCCCAGCCCACCGTTGCTGCCTCCAGTACAACCACCCTGAAGCCCGCTTCCGCCAGGAACAGGGCCGTGGACAGGCCGGTATAACCGGCACCCACCACACAGACATCCGCCTCGATCCGGCCCTGGAATGGCGGGCGTTGCGGCGCAGGATTGGCGGAGGCGGCGTAATAGGAAGGAACCGGCGGAAAGTGGGTCATGGATCAGCGCCAACAAGGTCGATATTGCGGCAAGTCTAAGACAGCACCGGGCGGGCGGGAAGACACGTTCTTCTACCTATAGCGGGACCTGTAAGGAAGCCCGATAGTTCGCCTGATAATGGCCAATTCCCTGCCTGCGAGGCTCCCATGTCCCAAACCTCAACACCCACCACCCGCGACCAGTGGCAACGACGGGCGGACCAGCTCGTTTTCGAGGGTCGCGCCTACATCAACGGCGCCTACCAGTGGGCTGTCGATGGCGAGACCTTCCCCTGCGTCAGTCCGGTGGATGGCCGGAAACTGGGGCAGGTGGCCAGCTGCCACGACGCCGATGCGGAACAGGCGATCATTGCCGCCCGCAAGGCGTTCGAGGGTGGCATGTGGAGCCGACTGGCACCGGCCGAACGCAAGCGGGTACTGCTCCGCTTTGCCGATCTGATTGAAGCCAACGGCGACGAACTGGCGCTGCTGGAAACCCTTGACATGGGCAAGCCCATCGCCCACGCCCGTACCGTGGATGTGCCAGCCACCGCCCGGGCCATCCGCTGGACCGCCGAGGCCATCGACAAGGTCTATGGTGAGCTGGCCACCACCCCCCATGACCAGATCGGGATGATCTCCCGGGAGCCGGTGGGCGTGGTCGCTGCAATCGTGCCCTGGAACTTCCCCATGATTATGGCCGCCTGGAAAATTGCCCCGGCCCTGGCCACCGGGAATTCGGCGATCCTCAAGCCGTCGGAGAAGTCGCCCCTCACCGCCATTCGTCTCGCGGCCCTGGCAGAGGAAGCCGGCATTCCGCCGGGCGTCTTTAACGTGCTGCCCGGCTTCGGCCATACGGTGGGCAAGGCCCTGGCCCTGCATATGGACGTGGACTGCCTGGTATTCACCGGCTCCACCAACGTGGCCAGGCAACTGATGATCTACGCCGGCCAGTCCAACATGAAGCGGGTGTGGCTGGAGGCGGGCGGCAAGAGCCCCAACATTGTCTTCGCCGACGCCCCGGACCTGAAGAAGGCCGCCGCCGAGGCCGCCAGCGCCATCGCCTTCAACCAGGGTGAGGTGTGTACCGCCGGCAGCCGACTGCTGGTGGAGGAGAGTATCCGCAGCGAGTTCATCGGGCTGGTGTGCGACGCCCTGAAAGCCTGGCGCCCCGGCCATCCACTGGATCCTGCCACCACCTGCGGCGCCATTGTGGACCAGGCCCAGTTGGACCGTATTATCGAGTACATCACCATCGGCCAGTCCGAAGGTGCAAGGCTGGTGCACGGTGGCCAACGGGTGCTGGAGGAGAGCGGCGGCCTGTTCGTCGAGCCCACGGTGTTTGACGGCGTGCTGAACCCGATGCGCATCGCCTCGGAGGAAATCTTCGGGCCGGTGCTGTCGGTGATCGGGTTCAGTACCGCCGAAGAAGCCATTGCCATTGCCAACGACTCCATCTACGGCCTGGCAGCGGCAGTGTGGACAGCCAACCTCAGCACCGCCCACAAGGTGGCCAAAGCGTTGCGGGCGGGTAGCGTGTGGATC
This sequence comes from Marinobacter sp. OP 3.4, assembly GCF_036224885.1. Lineage (NCBI taxonomy): Bacteria > Pseudomonadati > Pseudomonadota > Gammaproteobacteria > Pseudomonadales > Marinobacteraceae > Marinobacter > Marinobacter sp. OP 3.4. Next base: position 29,208 of record NZ_JAVVLT010000106.1, on the reverse strand, counting down.
AATCACTACGACGGTGGCGACATGACCGCACCGTTTGGTGGCTTCAAGCAATCCGGCAACGGGCGTGACAAATCCCTCCACGCCTTCGACAAGTACACCGAACTGAAGGCTACCTGGATCGCCCTGGATTAGTCTCCGGTAGATACGAAAACGGCGCCCCCGTGGCGCCGTTTATCTTTATGATCGAACCATCGTCAAACCGTGTGCAGGTACCAGAGGTATTCCAGGTCCGAGATGGTCATCTCGAACTCCGTCAGCTCATGCTCCTTACAGGCCACGAACACATCCAGGAAGTCGCGGCCCAGATACTCCTCCATCACCGGTGACTGACCCAGTTCCCGCAAGGCATCCCGCAGGTTGTTCACCAGGCTGGCCTCGTGCTGTTCATGGGCGTTGCCCACCGTCATGGGCGGCGGTTCGATCCGGTTGGTGATGCCGTAATGGATGCCCGCCAGCACCGCCGCCATCAGCAGGTAAGGGTTGGCGTCGGCGCCAGCCACCCGGTGCTCGATGCGCAGGGCCTCCGGATCGCCGCCAGGCAGGCGCAGGGACGCGGTGCGATTGTCCACGCCCCAGGTGGGCGCGCTGGGCACATAGTACTCCGGGCTGAAGCGGCGGTAAGAGTTGATGTTGGGGCAGAACAGTGCCATGGCGTCGTTCATGGTGGCCACCAGCCCACCCACAGCCCAGCGCAACAGGTCGTTGGGCTGCTCGGCATCGCCGGCGAAAACGTTCTTGCCGTTCTGGTCCACCAGGCTCACGTGCAGGTGCATGCCACTGCCCGCCTGGTGGTGGTAGGGCTTGGCCATGAAGGTGGTGTCCATCTCATGGTCGTAGGCCATGTTCTTGATCAGGCGCTTGAGCAGGGTGGCATGATCGCAGGCCCGCACTGCGTCGTCCACGTAGTGCAGGTTCACCTCGAACTGACCGGGGGCGGATTCCGCCACCAGCGCATCCGCCGGCAGTTCCTGCTCATGGGCCGCATCCAGCACATCCGCCAGGAATTCCGCATATTCGTCCAGATCGTCGATGGAGTAGGCCTGGGTGCCCGCCGGGCGCTTGCCGGAGATGGGTGACTTGGGCGGCTGGGGCCGGCCCGCCAGGTTCTCCTGATCGATCAGGTAGAACTCCATCTCATAGGCCGCCACCGGGGTCAGCCCCAGGCTCTCGAAGCGTTTGACGATGTTCTGCAGCACCACCCGGGGGTCCGCGAAGAAGGGTGTCTCCCGGTCCAGCTCGAACATCGTCAGCAGCAACTGGGCGGTGGGCCGCTTCTGCCAGGGTTCCATGGTCAGGGTGTCTTTGATGGGCAGGCAGACCCGGTCCGCCTCGCCGATGTCCAGACCGAGGCCGGTTTCCTCCACCGTGGTGCCCTGGATATTAAGCGCAAAAATGGACGCTGGCAGGGCAATGCCCCGTTCGAAGACCCTGGCCAGGGTCGACGGATCCACCCGCTTGCCACGGACAATGCCATTGATATCCGGAATCAGCAGGTCGACAAACTGCAGCTCGGGATGCGTCTGAAGGAAGGCGTCGACGCTCGCTGGACCAGAACCCATAGGAAAGCCTTTCGGAACTCACACTCAACCCGTGCAGAAGGGCCGGCACAGGCGTGTCTCAGCGTCCTTTATCCTGCTTTCCGGTCACTTTTGCAAGATACGCATATGCCGTAGCGGCGGACATGTGAAATCGCTGGCGCAGGGGGTCGGCCCATGCTAGAAATTGCGCAATTCCTGACCAGCCCGAGCGGCGCTGGCATCGTCGCCTCAAGGAGGCATCCATTGAGTACTCCGAACACCCCCTGCTACCCGCTGATCGGCATCAGTACCTGCAGTCAGCAGTCCGACGGTGAGCACCCGATCTTCACCTTCGGCGAGAAGTACAGCCGCGCCGTCAGCGAGGGCGCCGGCGGCATACCGGTCGCCATCCCGGCCCTGGGGGCAGGATTGCGGCTGCAACAGCTGGTGGATCGCCTTGACGGCCTCCTGCTCACCGGTTCGCCCTCCAATATTGAACCCCACCATTACCGGGACGAAGGCAGCGAACCGGGCACAGCCCACGACCCCAAACGGGATGCCACCACCCTGCCCCTGATCCGGGCCGCAGTGGCTGCCGGCGTGCCCATCCTGGGCATCTGCCGGGGCTTCCAGGAAATGAACGTGGCCCTGGGTGGCACCCTGTACCAGAAACTCCACACCACCGGACGCTTCCGGGAGCACCGGGAGGACAAACACATACCGCTGGCTGAACGCTACGCCACCGGCCACGACATCCGCATCCTGCCGGAGGGTCGTCTGGCCCGGATCTGGCCCCGATCGGACTCAGTCTATGTGAACTCCCTGCACGAACAGGGCGTCCGTGACCTGGCCCCGGGCCTGCGGGTGGAGGCTGTTGCCGAGGATGGCCTGGTGGAGGCATTCTCCCTCACCGACGCGAAGGCGTTCACCCTGGCGGTCCAGTGGCACCCGGAATGGCAGTGGCATCCCTGCCATGATGTGGGGGATTTTCCCTTCTACCGGGCGCTTCTGGCCGCGTTCGGCGAGGCCTGTGCACAGCGGGCCCGGGCCCGTGGCCCCTCACAGGAAGCGAAAGGCATGGCGTCTTTGCCGTGACATCGTTCGGATAAGCACAAATCACCATGCCGGGTGTTAAATTTTTGATAGCGCCCTGCAAAAACTCGTGATACATATCGCGCGAATACGGACGGTTCCCGCCGCCGTTTCCAGGACAAGCCTCAAAGGAGTCTCGGGCGACTATCCAGCCGCCGGAAGGCCACCCTCAGCAGACCTGCACAACACTGCGCGCTCCCGGCGCGTTTTGCATTAATCCCTTTTCAGTGAGGGACAACACCCATGTTGAAGTTGTGTAAGCCCGCGGCCCTGGCGGCCGCCATTGCTGTCTCCCTTGGCTCGTCTGTCGCCCTGGCGGCTGGCGAGGTTCGTGTCTACAACTGGTCGGACTACATCGCCGAGGATACCCTGGCAAAGTTCACCGAAGAGACCGGCATCAAGGTCATCTACGACGTCTACGACAGTAACGAGATCCTGGAAGCCGCCCTGCTGTCCGGCCGTTCCGGCTATGACCTGGTGGTGCCGTCCAACCATTACGTGGCCAAGCAGATCTCTGCCCAGGCCTTCGTGCCCCTGGATCACGGCAAGCTGCCGAACATGACCCACCTGAACCCGGACCTGATGAAGCAGCTGGAAAAGGTCGACCCAGGCAGCCAGTACGCCATTCCCTACCTGTGGGGCACCAATGGCTATGGCTATAACGAGGCCCGCATCCAGCAGATCCTGGGTGACGACGCCCCCACCGACTCCTGGGCCCTGGTGTTCGACCCGGAAGTGACCGGCAAGCTGGCCGCCGGTGGCTGTGGCATCGCCATGCTGGATTCCGGTGAGGAAATGGTGCGTGCCGCCATGGCCTATATCGGCCTGGACCCGAACAGCAACAACGCGGACGACATCAGGAAGGGTGGCGAGGTGATCAAGGCAGCCCGCCCGAACATCACCTACTTCCACTCGTCCCGTTACATTGCCGACCTGGCCAATGGTGACCTGTGCGTGGCGGCCGGCTATTCCGGCGACATCCTGCAGGCTGCAGCCCGTGCCGAGGAAGCCGACAACGGCAACGTGATCCTGTACACCATCCCCAAGGAAGGCGCGGTGCTGTGGTTTGACATGATGACCATCCCCGCCGGCGCCCCCAACGTGGACAACGCCCACAAGCTGATGAACTTCCTGATGCGTCCGGAGATCATCGCCGACATCACCAACTACGTGTGGTACGCCAATCCCAACAGCGCTGCCAGTGAGTTTGTCGATGAAGAGATCCTCAGCGACACCAGCATCTATCCCACCGACGAGGTGATGAAGAAGCTGTATCTGATGGAAGGCCGGCCCCAGGACGCCCAGCGCCTGATGACCCGTACCTGGACCAGCGTGAAGTCTGGTCGCTGACGGTGACAGTAGAAAACAGCACCTCCGCGCAAGCGGAGGTGTTACTCAGCATCAAGGGTATTTCCAAGAGCTTCGACAGCACCCTGGCGGTGGACAACGTCAGCCTGGACATCCACCGGGGCGAGATCTTCGCCCTGCTGGGTGGCTCCGGCTCTGGCAAGTCAACATTGCTGCGCATGCTGGCAGGCTTTGAAAAACCCAACGCCGGTCGTATCGTGCTGGACGGTCAGGACATTACCGACCTGTCCCCCTACCTGCGGCCCACCAACATGATGTTCCAGAGCTATGCCCTGTTCCCCCATATGACGGTGGAGCAGAACATTGCCCTGGGCCTGAAGCAGGACCGGCTGCCGACGGCCGACATCCGCGACCGGGTGGCCGCCATGCTCAGGCTGGTGAAGATGGAATCCTATGCCAAGCGCAAACCCCACCAGCTGTCCGGCGGCCAGCAGCAGCGCGTGGCCCTGGCCCGTTCCCTGGCGAAGCGACCGAAACTGCTGTTGCTGGACGAGCCCATGGGTGCCCTGGACAAGAAACTGCGCACCGAGATGCAACTGGAGCTGGTGGACATCCTGGAGAAGGTCGGCGCCACCTGCCTGATGGTGACCCACGACCAGGAGGAGGCCATGACCATGGCCAGCCGCATCGCCATCATGTCCCATGGCCGCATTGCCCAGGTGGGCTCGCCCATTGATATCTACGAGAGCCCCAACAGCCGCATGACGGCGGAGTTCATCGGCTCGGTGAATATCTTCGAGGCCAATATCCGTGAGGACGAGGCGGATAGCATCACCCTGACCAGCGAGCTGCTGGACACACCAGTGTTCATCGACCGGGGCGTCACCACGCCCGCGGAAACCACCGACACCCTGGTGGCCCTGCGCCCGGAGAAGATCTACCTGACCACGAACAAGCCGGAAGGCGACAGCAACTGGAGCCAGGGCACCGTGGACAACATCGCCTACCTGGGGGACATCACCTCCTATTACGTGAAGCTGGCCAGCGGCAAGCGGATACAGGCCACCATGGCCAACGTTGAGCGCCGTGGCGAGCGGCCCACATGGGGTGATCAGGTCTTCGTGTCCTGGGAAGCCTCCAGCCCCATATTGCTGTGGAACTGAACCAGTGAATCCTAAACTGATGTCCACGCCCGCCATGGAGCGTGTCCGTGCCGTGCTGCTGCACCGCCGCGTGGTGTTCGGCATCCCCTTCGCCTGGCTGCTGCTGTTCTTCCTGATGCCCTTCGCGCTGGTACTGAAAATCAGCTTCTCCAGCGCGGTGATGGCGATTCCGCCCTATGAGCCGGTGGTGCAGTGGGCGAACGATACCTTCTCCATCGTGCTCAACGTCGGCAACTACCTGTTCCTTGCGTCAGACAGCCTGTACATCGCCGCCTACTGGGGCTCGGTGAAGACCGCCTTCCTGGCCACCGTGTTCTGCCTGCTGATCGGCTACCCCATGGCCTACGCCATCGCCCGGGCACCGGGACACTGGCAACTGGTGTTCCTGCTGATGGTCATGCTGCCGTCATGGACCTCATTCCTGATCCGGGTCTACGCCTGGATGGGCATCCTGGGTAACCAGGGACTGCTGAACAGTTTCCTGCTGTGGCTGGGGGTGATCAGCGAGCCGTTACGGATGCTCAACACCAACTTCGCGGTGGTGCTGGGCATTGTCTACGCCTACCTGCCGTTCATGGTGCTGCCCATCTACACCAACCTGGTGAAGCTGGACGTGCGCCTGCTGGAGGCGGCCTCGGACCTGGGCTGCCGCAGCCTGACCACCTTCTGGCGCATCACCCTGCCCCTGTCCAGGGCCGGCATCCTCGCCGGGGCCATGCTGGTGTTCATCCCGGCGGTGGGTGAGTTCGTGATTCCGGAACTGCTGGGCGGGCCCGATACCCTGATGATCGGCAAGGTACTGTGGGAGGAGTTCTTCAATAACCGCGACTGGCCGGTGGCCTCGGCGCTGGCGATCGTGATGCTGGCCCTGCTGTTGGTACCCATCGTGCTGTTTCACCGCTTCCAGGCCCGGGAGATGGAAAAGCATGGGTAAGGTGAGCTTCTCGAAAGCCATGCTGGTGCTGGGCCTGCTGTTCCTGTACCTGCCCATGGTGGTGCTGGTGGTCTACTCGTTCAACGCCTCGCGGCTGGTGTCGGTGTGGGCCGGGTTTTCCACCCAATGGTATGGCGAACTGTTCCGGGACCAGCAGATCCTGTCCGCCGTGTGGATGAGCCTGCGCATTGCCTTCTACTCCGCCAGTATGGCGGTGTGCCTGGGCACCCTGTGCGCCTTCGTGATCACCCGGTTCCAGCGGATGCGTGGCCGCACCCTGCTGTCCAGCATGATCACCGCACCGCTGGTCATGCCGGAGGTGATCACCGGCCTGTCGCTGTTGCTGCTGTTCGTGCAGATGGCCCAGCTCATCGGCTGGCCGGCAGACCGGGGCATGGCCACCATCTGGATCGCCCACACCACCTTCTGCAGTGCCTATGTGGCGGTTGTGGTGAGTGCCCGCCTGCGGGAAGTGGACCGTTCCATTGAGGAAGCGGCCATGGACCTGGGCTGCACACCCCTGAAGACGTTCTTCCTCATCACCCTGCCGGTGATCGCCCCGGCCCTGGTGTCCGGCTGGCTGCTGGCCTTCACCCTGTCCCTGGACGACCTGGTGATCGCCAGCTTCGTGTCCGGCCCCGGCGCCACCACCCTGCCCATGGTGGTGTTCTCGTCGGTGCGCATGGGGGTATCCCCCAAGATCAATGCCCTGGCCACGATCATTATCCTGGCGGTATCGGTGATCGCATTTCTGGCCTGGTGGTGGATGCGGCGGGCGGAGAAGCGGCGGCTCTCACCCAATCAATAACCCCTGGCCCCCGGAGACGGGGCCTACTCCTTCCCGAAACAATGCTCCAGGGAATAGAAATAGGCGTCGATCACCCGCTCCGACTCCTTCTCCATATCAAAGGTCTCCGGAATCAGCAGCCAGGTGTAGATCAGGCCGGTGAGCTGCACATGGAGGTGCACCACCGCCCGGTCCACGTCCAGGTTCCCGGGTAGCTGGTCGCGCTCGATGGCATTGCGGAGCACCATGGCCATGCGCTCGGACGCTTCCAGGAAGTTTTCCCGGCGGCGGCTGCCCAGGGGCTCGTTCTCCTCGGTAAGCTCACTCTTCAGGAACACGATCTCGAACACCCGCCGCCGGCGGGGATCGCGGGCGATCTCCTGGGTCAGGTAGAGCAGGAACTCCCGGAACCGGCCCAGGGGATCGCTCTCGTCCGGATCCTCCATCAGTGCCTTGAGCATTTCCAGTGGCAGTTTCTGGCGATCCATCATCGCCTCGAACACATCGTGCTTGTTCTTGAAATGCCAGTAGATGGCCCCCCGCGTGACGCCTGCTTCCGCCGCGATGTCATTGAGTGACGTGCGCGACACACCCTTGCGATAGAACACCACCTCAGCCGCTTCAATCAGCTGCTCCCGGGTTTTCTGGGCGTCTTCTTTGGTGCGTCTGGCCATGGGTGCTCCTGTAAATAACGCGTAAGGGCAGTAAATGTCACTATACATACATTCATGAATGTATGTATCATCGTGTTTACCGTTATACCTTGTTGTGCCTTGTGCGCCGGGGAGCCCCGCCATGGACCCCGGCGCCTTTTTATTGGATAGAGGTCACTACCCATGCGCCATTCTACGCAATCCCTGCTCCTGTTGCTGATTGCTTCTGTTCTGCTGTCCGCCTGTGGCCAGCAGCAAGCCGGTTCCGCCCAGGCCGCCGGTCAGCAGCCACCGCCCCAGGCCGGCTTTATCACCGTTGAAGAGAAGCCGTTTACCCTGGTCAATGAACTGCCCGGTCGCACCTCCCCCTATCAGGTGGCCGAAGTCCGCCCCCAGGTCACCGGCCTGATCGAGGAACGCCTGTTCGAGGAAGGGGAAACCGTGGAAGCGGGCCAGGCCCTGTACCGGATCGATGCCAAGCGTTACCAGGCGGCCCTGGCCAGTGCCCAGGCGGAACTGGCCAACGCCCGCGCCAATCGGGACAAGGCGCGCCTGACCGCCAACCGCTATGAATCGCTGATCGGCAACGGCGCCATCAGCCAGCAGACCCTGGATGAGGCCCGCGCCACCCTCAGCGCCGGCAACGCCCAGGTGGCCGCCGCCGAGGCCGCCGTGGAGAGCGCCCGTATCGACCTGGACTACACCACCATCCGTGCCCCCATTGACGGCCGCATCGGTCGCTCGTCGGTCACCGCCGGGGCCCTGGTCACCGCCAACCAGACCACGGCGCTGGCCACCATCCGCCAGCTCGACCCGATCTATGTGGACCTCACCCAGTCCTACGAGGAACTGAGCCGCCTGCGATCGGCTATGGCCAGCGGCCAGCTGGAAACCGTGGGCGAGGGCAAGGCGTCGGTATCCCTGGCCCAGCAGGACGGCACCGCCTATCCCCACGAGGGCACCCTGCAGTTCTCGGAATTCGCCGTGGGCGAGGCCACCGGCTCGGTCACCCTGCGGGCCCTGGTACCGAACCCGGACGGTGCCCTGCTGCCGGGTATGTTTGTCCGTGCCCGCCTGCCCCAGGCGGAACGTGATAACGCCATCCTGGTGCCCCAGAAAGGCATCTCCCGGGAGCCCAGTGGCCAGGCCACCGCCCTGGTGATCAACGAGGACAGCACCGTGGAGAAGCGCAAGGTCACCACCGAGAAGGCGGTCGGCAATCAGTGGCTGATCAGCGAGGGTCTCAGGGACGGGGATCGCCTGATCGTTGATGGCCTGCAGAAGGTCCAGGCCGGCAGCCCGGTCACACCGGTGGATGTGAACGACGGGTCGGCAGCAGACGCAACCGACAACGGGCAGGGCTGACACCATGGCACGCTTCTTTATCGACCGACCCATTTTCGCCTGGGTGATCGCCATCATCATGATGCTGGCGGGGGCCCTGGCCATCACCAACCTGCCGGTGGAGCAGTACCCCACGGTGGCACCGCCGGAAGTGACCATCTCCGCCAACTACCCCGGCGCCTCCTCCGAGGCGGTGGAGGACTCGGTCACCCAGGTGATCGAGCAGGAGATGAACGGCATCGACAACCTGCTGTACATGTCGTCCACCAGCGATTCCTCCGGCAATGTCCAGATCACCCTGACCTTCGCCAGCGGCACCGACCCGGACATCGCCCAGGTGCAGGTACAGAACAAGCTGCAACTGGCCACCCCGCGCCTGCCCCAGGTGGTGCAGCAGCAGGGGGTGCAGGTGACCAAGTCGTCGGACAGCTTCCTGATGGTCATGGCCTTCACCTCCAGTGATGGCAGCATGAGCCAGTCGGACATTGCCGATTATGTCGCCGCCAATGTGCAGGACCCGATTTCCCGCACCCAGGGCGTGGGCCAGGTCCAGCTGTTCGGCGCCCAGTACGCCATGCGCGTGTGGCTGGACCCCAACAAGCTCAACGAATACAACCTGACCCCTGCGGACGTGACCAGCGCCATCGAGGTGCAGAACAACCAGGTGGCCGGTGGCCAGCTGGGCGGCGCGCCCTCGGTGGAAGACCAGCAGATGAACGCCTCCATCGTAGTGCAGACACTCCTGGAAACCCCGGAGCAGTTCGGCGAGATCCTGCTCAAGGTCACCGGGGACGGTTCCCGGGTGCGCCTGTCGGACGTGGCCCGGATCGAGCTGGGTGCGGAGTCCTATAACGTGGTGGGCAGCTACAACGGTCAGGCCTCCGCCGGCATCGGTATCAACCTGGCCACCGGCGCCAATGCCCTGGACACCGCCGAGCAGGTCCGGGAGCGTATCGGGGAACTCAGCGCCTACTTCCCGGACAGCCTGGAAGTGTCCTATCCCTATGACACCACCCCATTCGTGGAAATCTCCATCATGGAGGTGGTGAAGACCCTGTTCGAGGGCATCGCCCTGGTGTTCCTGGTGATGTACCTGTTCCTGCAGAACTTCCGCGCCACGCTGATTCCCACCATCGCGGTGCCGGTGGTGCTGTTGGGTACCTTCGGGGTGCTCTACGCCTTCGGCTTCTCGGTGAACACCCTGACCATGTTCGGCATGGTGCTGGCCATCGGGTTGCTGGTGGACGACGCCATCGTGGTGGTGGAGAACGTCGAACGGGTGATGGCGGAGGAAGGCCTGAGTGCCGTCGAGGCCACCCGCAAGTCCATGGGGCAGATCACCGGCGCGCTGGTGGGCATCGCCCTGGTGCTGTCGGCGGTGTTCGTGCCCATGGCCTTCTTCCCGGGCTCCACCGGCGCCATCTACCGCCAGTTCTCCATTACCATTGTGTCCGCCATGGTGCTGTCGGTGCTGGTGGCGCTAATCCTGACACCAGCCCTGTGCGCCACCATGCTCAAGCCCCATAAGGGCGACCACCAGACCAAGGGGGGCTTCTTCGGCTGGTTCAACCGCAGCTTCGATAGCGCTGCCGACCGCTACCAGGGCCGTGTGGGCAAGATTATCGGTCGCTGGGGGCGGTACACCTTCCTCTATGTGGTGATCGTCGGGGTGCTGGCCTTCAGCTTCATGCGCCTGCCGACCGCCTTCCTGCCGGAGGAGGACCAGGGCATCCTGCTGACCCAGGTGCAACTGCCGGTGGGCTCCACCCAGGGGCAGACCCTGGAGGTGCTGGACAAGGTGGAACACTACTTCCTGGAAGAGGAATCCGAAGCGGTGGAATCCGTCTTCACCGTGGCCGGCTTCAGTTTTGCCGGCCAGGGCCAGAACTCCGGCCTCGCCTTCGTGCGGCTGAAGGACTGGAGCGAACGGGATCTGGAGAAGGACGGGGTAGACGCCGTTATCGGTCGCGCCATGGGAGCCTTCTCCCAGGTCCGTGAGGCAGTGATCTTCGCCCTCAACCCACCGGCCATTCCGGCCCTGGGCGTGGCCAGCGGCTTCAACTTCCAGCTCCAGGACCAGGGCGGCCAGGGCCACCAGGCCCTGGTGGAGGCCAGCAACCAGTTGCTGGGCCAGGCCAACCAGCACCCGGCCCTGACCCAGGTGCGCTACAACGGCCTGCCAGACGCGCCCCAGTACCGGCTGGATGTGGACCGCCAGAAGGCCCGCGCCATGGGCGTGTCCCTGGCGGACATCAACACCACCCTGTCAGTGGCCTGGGGTTCCAGCTACGTCAACGACTTTGCCGACCGGGGCCGTATCAAGCGGGTCTACGTCCAGGCGGACGCACCTTTCCGCATGCTACCGGAGGATATCGACAACTGGTACGTGCGTAACGGCGGCGGCGAGATGGTGCCCTTCTCCAGCTTTGCCACCGGCGAATGGACCTACGGTGCCCAGCAGTTGCAGCGCTACAACGGCGTGTCGGCCATGAACATCCAGGGCAATGCCGCCGCCGGCTTCAGCACCGGGGACGCCATGGCCGCCATGGAGGAGCTGGCCGCGGACCTGCCCGAGGGCTTCGGCTTCGAGTGGACCGGCCTGTCCTACCAGGAGATCCAGTCCGGCAACCAGGCGCCGTTGCTGTATGCCCTGTCGCTGCTGGTGGTGTTCCTGTGCCTGGCCGCCCTCTATGAAAGCTGGTCGATTCCGTTCTCGGTCATGCTGGTGGTGCCCCTGGGTATTATCGGTGCGGTACTGGCCGCCAACCTGCGGGGGCTGGGCAACGATGTGTTCTTCCAGGTGGGCCTGCTGACCACCATCGGCCTGTCGTCCAAGAACGCGATCCTGATCGCGGAGTTCGCCCAGGACCTGGAGAAGGAGGGACGCAGCCTGCTCCAGGCGACCCTGGAGGCCACCCGCCTGCGGCTGCGCCCGATCCTGATGACCTCGCTGGCCTTCGGCCTCGGCGTCACTCCGCTGATGCTCAGTTCCGGGGCCGGGTCCGGCGCCCGCCATGCCATCGGCACCGGCGTGTTCGGTGGCGTGGTGGCCGCCACCGTGCTGGCCATCTTCTTCATCCCGCTGTTCTACGTGCTGGTGCGCCGGATGTCCGGCGTGCCCCTGCACGGTCGCCGGGACAGCGACGACCATCAGGCCCCGGAATCACAGGAGAACCCATCATGAAGGCGTTGATTCCCGCATTGGCCGTGGCCCTGACCCTCGGCGGGTGCAGCATGATCCCCGACTACCAGACCCCGGACAGCCCGGTGCCCCAGGCGGTGGGCGATGGCAACCAGGATGTGGATACGGTGGTCCTGCCGGGCTGGGAAACCCTGTTTCCGGACCCGCAGCTCCGGGCCCTGATCCACACCGCCCTGGCCAACAACCGTGACCTGGAACTGGCCATGCTGGATGTGGCCGAAGCCCGGGCGCAGTACGGCATCGAGGGCGCCGCCCTGTTCCCGGAGATTGGTGCCAGTGCCGACGGCAGCCGCCAGCGTTTGCCGGCGGACCTGAGCGGTACCGGTGACAGCACCATCACCAGCCAGTACAGCGTGGGCCTGGGCGTGGCCGCCTATGAGCTGGACCTGTTCGGCCGGGTGCGCAGCCTGGAGGAATCCGCCCTGCAAAGCTACCTGGCCACCGAGGCCGCCCGCCGCAGCGCGCAGATTACCCTGGTGTCCGAGGTAGCCAACGCCTACCTGACCCTGCTGGCCGATAACCAGAAGCTGCGCATCAGCGAGGACACCGTAGCGGCCCAGCAGGCCTCGGTGGACCTGGTCCGCCAGCGCTTCGACGCCGGGCTGGCGGCGGAGCTGGATGTACGCCAGGCCGAGATCGCCCTGGAAACCGCCCGCGCCAACCGGGCCCAGCTACGGCGCCAGGTGGAGCAGGACCGCAATGCCCTGTCCGTGCTGGTCAGCGGGCCGGTACCGGAGACACCGGAAGGCAACGTGATCGACCCGGCAGTGGCGCTGCTGGCCAGCGTACCGGCGGGGCTGGACGCCTCGGTGCTGCTGCAGCGGCCGGATATCCGCCAGGCGGAGTTCAACCTGCGGGCCGCCAATGCCAATATCGGCGCCGCCCGGGCCGCGTTCTACCCGAGCATCACCCTGACCGGGTCCGCCGGCACTGCCAGTGCCGACCTGTCCGGGCTGTTCGAGGGGGGCTCCGGCACCTGGTCCTTCGCCCCCAGCATAAACCTGCCGATCTTCACCGCCGGCCGGCTGCGGGACAGCCTGGACGTGGCGGAGATCCGCCGGGACAAGGCCGTGATCCGCTATGAACAGGCCATCCAGAGCGCTTTCCAGGAGGTAGCCGATGCCCTGGCCGCCCGTGCCCACCTGGCCGAGCAGGTGGAAGCCCAGGCCAGCCTGGTGCAGGCCACCGAGCGGTCCCTGAACCTGGCCCAGGCCCGCTATGAAGGCGGCGCCGACGATTACCTCGCCGTCCTCGACGCCCAGCGGGAACTGCTCAGCGCCCGCCAGACCCTGGTGGACACCAAGCTGCTGCGGCTGGCGAACCGGATTACCCTGTACCGGGCACTGGGTGGCGGGGAGTATGCTTCGGAGTCCCTGATGATTGGTGAGGGCGGCAACGCTCAATAGGCTCGGCTGATCCACCCTGCAACCTGAAAAACCCTCGCTCACTCCGGCTGAGCGAGGGTTTTCTTTCTATCGGGCAACCGTCAGTGGCGGCAACAGGCATCAATGGCCCGAATGTGGCGGTCATCGGTACCGCAACACCCGCCCAACAGGGTCAGGTGACCAAAGCGCTCGCGCAGGCTCGCGTAGAGCTGTCCCAGTTCCGCAGGGTTGCCCTCATCCAGCTCCGTGGATCCGTCCAGCTCCTCATGGCTCTTGCGGCTGGCATTGGCCCGTAGCCCCCGGATACGCCGGGTCCAGTCCTCGCCCGGGTCCAGGGCCTGCTGGAAGTGCTCCGGATGGGCGCAATTGATCATGTAGTAGGCGGGTGCGCCACCGGTTACCTCATCCACCGTACGTATGGCCTCCGCCAGGGTCACCCCGCTGGGCAGGCGACCGTCGGTCTCCGTGGTGAACGAAATCACCAACGGGATGCCGGCGCTCTGCGCCGCCTGGGCAATACCGATGGCTTCATCAACGGTGTTCATGGTCAGGGCCGCCACCAGGTCGGCGGCGGAGTCGCTGAAGGTATCCACCTGGGCCTGGTGGTACGCCCGGGCCTCGTCGATGGACGGGGCCTCGGACGGGTCATAGCCATCGCCCTTGGGTCCGATACAGCCGCTGATCACCATGGGGGTGTCCGCGGTTTCGTGGCGTTCACGGATCCGTTCCGCCAGGGCCACGGCCCGCCGGTTCGCCTCCGCCAGTTCCTCAGCACTGTAACCAAGCTGATCCGCCCAGACCTTGCTGGCCCGCCAGGTGGGGGTTTCCAGGATCAGCCCCCGCCGGGATTGCCTGGCAATGTCGATATAGGGCCGGAAGTAATCCTCAAGCCGTTGCTCACCTTCCGCGCTCGACAGCAGGTCAAAGGCGGCGAACAGGGGCAGATCCACGCCCTCCTGAAAGATCAGCGTGGTTTCCAGGCCGCCGTCCAGCAGGAAGATCCGGTCGCCCAGTTGAGGCAGGTTGTGTCGGTATTTCGCAGTCATTTACGTTCACTCCTTGGCAGTTTGCCATGGCACGGGGTACCGCCCGAGGCGTAACCGGTATGGATACATTCCCCTTCCCCGCGCTAATCGGTTACTATTTGCACAATGTTGCAATTCGAAATATCCGGCCGGACAACAGACAGTCTAGGGGGACCCGCGCCGGAAAGCAGTGGACCGGGGGTACGGACTTTCTCATTATTTTTTCTTTTTATAATCAATGAATTAGAATCGTTAATCCCGGAGATATCACGTTCGGTGTCAGGACAGGTTTTTTTACTGGACCGGAGGTACAGTTAAGGATGGCGACACGCACCAACAGCAGCCGTGAACGGATTCTGGCCACGGCGGAATCACTGATCCTGCAGAAGGGGTATGTGGGCACCTCCATTGAGGACATCCTTGAGAAGGCGGCCATTACCAAGGGTGGTTTCTTCTATCATTTCAACGGCAAGAGTGCCCTGGCGGAAGCGCTGGTGGAACGCTACCTGGAGCAGGACCAGCAGGTCTTTGGGGACCTGCTTGCACGTGCCGACAGCCTCAGTGAGGACCCGCTGCAGCGACTGCTGATTTTCCTCAACCTGCTGGCGGAGATGGTCGGCGGCATGACTTCCACCCACCCCGGGTGTCTGGTGGCGGCCTTTACCTACGAAATGCAGCAGTTTGACGATATTGTCCGCCAGCGTATGAAGGACGGGTTGATGGAATGGCGAACCATGGTGCTCGACCGGTTAACCGTCATCGCCGGGCGCTATCCGGCCCGGGTTCCGGTTTCCATCGAGACCCTGGCCGACATGTTCAGCTCCTGCCTGGAAGGCGGCATCGTGCTGGCCAGGGTGCTGGACGACAACAAGGCGTTGATCGAACAGGTGCATGCGTATCGCACCCATCTGCGGCTGGTGTTTGATCCAACCGTCACGGTAGCGGCCCCTGACCGGGCAACGCCAGCCATGACCTCACCCTGATCGTCCCCGATCGCTACGAACTACAGCCACTTCTGCTTCCGCCCCGCAACGGTTTCCGCCATCTGCCTGCGTAGCCAGGGCACCTGGCGGGACAGGGGCAGTACCAGGTCCCGCAGACCAGCGGCACCCTTGAGTTTGGACTGGAACAGCGGTGTCAGCCACCAACTCATGCGCTGGTAGAAACGGATGGCACCCCGGCGCTGGCCCGCAAAATGCGGCCACACCTCCTCCCAGCGACGGCACTCGGCCAGGGCCCGCGCCATGGCCACGGCATCCAGCAGGGCCATGTTGGCCCCCTGGCCCAGTTGCGGGCTCATGGCATGGGCGGCATCGCCAATCACCCCGATCCGGCCTTCCCCCCAATGGTCCAGGACCACATCGCGATAGGTGGCGGGCAGCAGGTCACGGGCGGAGCCGATGCTTTCCACCAGCGGCCCCAGTTCCGGCCACAGGTCCGTGACATCCTTCTTCCAGTGCTCCAGGGGGAAATCGTCCTGCTGCCAGTGCGCCATGTCAGCCACCGGCAGGCTCCAGAAGAAGCTGACCATGGGCTGCCCGCCGTTTCCGGGCACCGAGCCGGTGGGCAACATGCCCAGCATGCGGTGGGCGCCTTGGTAACGCTGTTGCAGCAGCGGCTTCGAAAAGGTCGCCAGGCCATCGGTCAGCGGGCGGATCAGCCACATGGCGCCCCAGGGATACTGGCGGTCATAGCGAACCAGGGATCGCGGGCGCAGGGTACTGGCACTGCCGTTGGCCACCAGCACGCCGTCGAAACCTTCCTGGCTGGTCTGGCCCTGCTGCCGGAAGGCCACCATGGTGCCGGTGGACGCCTCACCCAGCGAGAGCACTTCACACCCAAAACGGCGCTCATGGGGCAGGTCCGCCAGCGCCTCATCCAGCACATGACACAGGGCGGCCCGATGCACCCCCAGGCCGGCCACCTGCTCCCCCTGGCCCAGGTCCCGGTAGGCCACATCCATGATCGCCCGGCCACCGGTGGTGCAGCCGTACAGCGCATCAACCCGCTGGCCATACTGCCGGATCGACGCCAGGCACCCCAGCTCCGCCATGGCATCCAGCCCGGCAGGCTGCAATAGCAACCCGGCACCCACCGGCGCAAGGGATTCGGCTCGTTCAAATAGCGTGATCTGATGCCCCTGTCGGGCAAGCAGGATGGCGGCGGCAAGCCCGGCGGTGCCGGCACCGATGATGGCAATACGCTGGTGTTTCAACGGAAGGTCCCTCTCCCCTGCGGTGATCTGTGTCTTCTGTTGGCAGATACGCTACGACAATCGCTGACCGAATGAAACCGAAAAACGCCGGTTTACCCGGGCCCCTGGGCATTTTCCCCTGGAGCCCTCCTCGCCGATACGGCTATGATACATAGCCTGCTATTCAAGGCTCCCGATCCTGACCGAACATGGAATCCGCCATGAAATTTCTCAAGGACCTGTCCCTGTCCGCCATCAATGCCGGTTTTGTCACGGTGCTGGTGGGGTATACCAGCTCAGGAGTCATTATCTTCCAGGCCGCCCGGACGCTCGGCGCCTCACCGGAGGAAATCGGCTCCTGGTTACTCGCCCTGGGCATTGGCATGGCGGTCACCAGCATTGGCCTTTCGCTGCGCTACCGGATGCCCATTGCCACCGCCTGGTCCACGCCCGGCGGGGCAATGGTCATCACGGCGGCTTCGGGCCTGTCCATGGCGGACGCCATCGGGGCCTTTATCGTGGCCGGGCTGCTGATGGCCATCGCCGGGTTCTCGGGGTGGTTCGAGCGGGTGATGAATCGCATCCCCCTGTCCATCGCGGCGGGCATGCTGGCCGGTATTCTGCTGAAGTTCGGGCTCGACGCCTTTGCCTCACTGAATACCGCCTTTCCATTGGTCTTTTCCATGCTCGTTTCCTATCTTCTGGCCCGCCGCCTGATTCCACGCTACGCGACGCTGGTGCCTCTGATACTGGGGGCCACAATAGGACTGGTGCAGGGCAACGTCAGTTTCTCCAACGTGGAGCTGACTCTGGCAACCCCGGTCTGGGTGACACCCCACTTTACGCTGGATGCCCTGATCGGCGTGGCGCTACCATTGTTTGTAGTGACCATGGCCTCACAGAACCTGCCTGGTCTCACGGTGCTGCGGGCCTCGGGCTTCAATGCTCCCGCGTCCCCCCTGCTCGGCTGGACCGGAACAGCGACCGTCCTGCTGGCGCCCCTCGGTGGATTCACCATCAACCTGGCCACCATCACCGCGGCCATCTGCACCGGAAGGGAAGCTCACGAGAACCCTGACAAACGGTACGTGGCCGCGATCGCCGCCGGCATCTTCTATCTGCTGGTGGGCCTTTTCGGCGCTACCGTCGGGGCGCTGTTTTCCGCCTTCCCCAAGGAATTCATCTTCGCCATTGCCGGTCTTGCCCTGCTCAATACCATTGCCAATAGCCTGGTGACGGCCCTGAAAGAGGAAAGCCAGCGGGAACCGGCCCTGATCACCTTCCTGGTGACCGCCTCGGGAGTAACGCTATTCGGCGTAGGTTCAGCCTTCTGGGGCATGGTGGCGGGAGTCCTCGCCCTGGTCACCCTGAACGCCGACAGCAAACGCCCATTGCTGAAACGGTCAGCAACCTCCGCAAAGCCGGAGGCCGGGAGTCCCCGGGAATAACGGCGACCCGCATTACAGGGAATCCGGGAATGAAGACACCAGGAAGTCCACCAGCGCCCGCACCTTGGGGGTGACGAACTTGCGGGTCGGATAGACGGCGTACACCCCCAGCTCCGTGGACGGATAGTCCGGCATCAGCTCCACCAGGGTGCCGGCCTCCAGCGCCTCGTTCACCAGGAACCCCGGCTGCAGGACGATGCCCTGACCCGCCAGCGCCGTGGCGACGCAGGTTTCCCCGTTGCTGGCGATCATCCAGGGACGAGTGCGGGCAGTGACCTCGCCCTCCGGCCCGCTGAAGGGCCAGTCGTTGCCGCCGGTGAAGTAGCTGTAGGCGATGACCCGGTGGTCCGCCAGCTCCCGGGGGTGGGTCGGTTCGCCGTGGCGACGGAGGTAGTCCGGCGAGGCACAGGGTTTCAGGCGGGTGGTGGTGATACGCCGGCTGACCAGCGTGGAATTGCGCAGGATGCCGATACGTACGGAGAGATCATAGCCCTCCTCCACCACATCCACGGTGCGGTCCGAGAGGTCAATGGTCAGTTCCACCTCGGGAAAGCGTTCATGGAACTGTCCCCACAGGGGCGCCAGGTGACTGATCCCGAAACTGACCGGCACGTTGATGCGCAGCATGCCCCTGGCCACATCCCCCCGGGAGGTGACCTCCGCTTCCGCCTCCTCCACTGACGCCAGCAGCTCACGGCAACGGATATAGAACACCTCGCCTTCCGACGTCAGGGACAACCGTCGGGTGGTCCTGTGCAGCAACCTGACCCCCAGCCGGGATTCCAGCTCACTGACATAGCGGGACGCCGCCGCCTTGGAAACGCCAAGGGTCTCGGACGCGGCTACAAAGCTACCCGCCTCCACCACCGTGCAGAAGGTCTGCATTTCCAACAGTCGATCCATGATTGATTGTCTCGTTTTAAGGAACAATTAATTCAATATAGGCATATTTATCCCGAATATCGATACCGATAATCTACTCCCATGTTCACACACACCTGGGAGACCTGATTATGAACAACGCACTCATCAACAAACTGCTGTCCACCAACGCTGGCTGGGGTGCACTCGCCCTGCGCATCCCCGTAGGCATTATCTTTGTGGCCCACGGCGCCCAGAAGCTGTTTGGCTGGTTTGGTGGCTACGGGCTGGAAGGCACCGGTCAGTGGATGGATTCCATCGGCCTGGGCCCGGGCATCGTCATGGCCCTGCTGGCCGGGGCCGCGGAGTTCTTCGGTGGCCTGGCACTGATCGTGGGCCTGCTGGTTCGCCCTGCTGCCGCCGTACTGGCCTTCGCCATGCTGATCGCCATCTTCAGCGTGCATATCGGCAACGGCCTGTTCATGAGCAACAATGGCTACGAATTCGGCCTGACCCTGCTGGCGGTCTCCGTCTCGCTGCTGTTCAGTGGTGCCGGCCGGGCCTCGGTAGACCGCCTGCTGGCCGGCAACTGATCTCACTGGCCGGAGGAGGTAACCCCCATGAGCCTGTTCGTTTCCCATGGCGCCCCCACCTTTGCACTGGAGCCGGGCCTGGCGGGCCCGGCCCTCACCCGGCTGGGCCAGCAACTGCCCCGGCCGGCTGCCGTGCTGGTGGTGTCGCCCCACTGGATGACCCGTGAACTGCAGGTGGGTCTCTCGCCTGCGCCTGCCACCATCCATGATTTCCGGGGCTTCGAGAAGGCGCTGTATGACCTGCAATATCTGGCCCCGGGACATCCGGACCTGGCCCGACAGGCACTGGAACACCTGGAAGATGCCGGCTGGCAACCGGCCCCCGAACCGGAGCGGGGGCTGGACCACGGCGCCTGGGTACCCCTGCGCTACCTGTACCCGGACGCCTCGGTGCCGGTGTTCCAGGTATCCCTGCCGATAGACCTGGACAGCCGTTCGGCCTGGCAACTGGGCCGTGACCTGGCCCCCCTGCAGGATGCCGGCGTGTTGATCGTCGGCTCCGGCAGCCTGACCCACAATCTCCATGAGGTGAACTGGGGCAGGGAACAGGCAGCGGACTATGCCCGCGATTTCAGTCACTGGGTACGCCACGTCGTGCTGACCCGGGATCACCGGCGCCTGGTCAACACCCTTATGGAGGCCCCCCATGCCAGCCGGGCCCATCCCACCAGCGAGCATTTCCTGCCGCTGCTGATAGCGGCGGGGGCGGCCGGCGAAGGCGCAGCCGCAACGCTGATTGAAGGTGGTATCGAACATGGCGTGCTGTCCATGGACAGCTTTGTCTTCGGGTCTGGTGCCCCGTCTGCTTAACGGCAGATCCCGAACCGGCTGGTATCCAGGTGGAAGTGGTTTTCGTGGGGCTGGTTGTAGTCCGGCCCCAGCACCGTGCCAAAGTAATTGCAGGCCGCCTGGTGAACGTCCTTGAGGAACTCGCTCCGGGCCGGCTCCTGCTCATTGTCCCAGTCGTCCAGCACAGATATACGCCGACCGTCCGCCAGGCGGAAGGCCGCCACATCCAGGGCGGCGGCACGGGCATGCTCACTGCGCCGCGCGTTCTCACGATGGTAGATATTGCGGCAGGCAAAGGTCCCGTAATGCTCAAGCTGTGCCACCGGGCTGCCCAGGTGTTGCCGGGCCAGGGGCTGTAGATGGCGCTGCTCGAACATCACCCAAGTCGCCACCAGTGGGCAGGTGGCGGTAAAGGTGGAACTGAGTTCAACACTGGTTCGACGGACCCGCACCACATTGGTGAGCGGACAGGATTCCACCGGGGTGTAGTCCTCCAGGGGCAGGTGATCCAGCCAGGTGTCCGGAGCGGTGGCCAGCAGTTCCGTGCATTGTTGCTGGTCATCCCGGAGACCGGTGAGTTTCAGGCGGGTAATCGGTGTCATGG
Source organism: Marinobacter sp. OP 3.4 (assembly GCF_036224885.1). Classification (NCBI taxonomy): domain Bacteria; kingdom Pseudomonadati; phylum Pseudomonadota; class Gammaproteobacteria; order Pseudomonadales; family Marinobacteraceae; genus Marinobacter; species Marinobacter sp. OP 3.4. The sequence goes on along the minus strand of NZ_JAVVLT010000106.1, from coordinate 8,309 downwards.
GATGATCCAGTTCCACCCGGGCCCAGGGGTTCCACTCCGGTGGGATATACTGCCAGGCCCGGTAGTAATCCACGGCCACCAGTATCAGGATCAGCAACAGCCAGAAAATCAGCGCAGCTCTCGACAAGGACATGCTCCCTTACGGACACCGTCGTTCCGCCAGCCCGGCATCTGCGGCGACCTGGCGGAGCCCCGTACATCATCCCTGAAAACCATCGATGGCAACAACCGACCCTGGTGCACAAGCCCGTAAGGAAGCACTCACTTGTACGCCGGCGGCAACTGACCTAGCATGTGCCGATTCGCCTCCGGCGCGTAAACATAGGTGTGTTGTGAAGTCTCCTGTTTACCATAGCCGTCGTGCCCGTCGCTGGCCGACCCTGTTCGCATTCCTGCTGGTGCTGGCCTGGGGGCCGGCCCATGCCGCCCCTTCCGTGCTGCTGACCCTGGGCGACCTGAACGATTTCGACTACCTGTCAGACCTGCTCACCCGGGTGCTGGAGCAGGAAGGTTACCAGGTCACCGTGGAGCAGGCCTCCAACATGCCCAACAATCGCCTGGAATGGATGCTGGAGCAGGGCGATATCAGCGTGATGATGCTGGGTCAGACCGCAAGCCGGGACCGCCGCTTCCTGCCCATCGAAGTGGGCATGACCAACAACCTGATCGGCCAGCGCATCCTGTTTATCCCACCGGGCCAGCAATCCCGGTACGACGGTATCGAAAGCCCGGGCGATCTCCGGGAGCGCCAGCTTACCGCCGGCATGGGCAAGACCTGGCTGGACTACCAGATCTGGGAACACAACGACCTGCCGGTCACCGGCCTGGATGGGGACTGGAAACGGCTGTTCCGCATGGTCGCCGCCGGCAACCGGGGCGTTGACTACCTGCCCCGGGGCGCCAACGAAATCGCCGAGGAATGGCCCGAATACCCGGAACTGGCGGTGGAGGAAAACCTGGTCCTGGTCTACCGCAAGGACCATATCCTCTATGTCTCCCCGGAACGCCAGGAACTGTACCGGATCCTAAACCGCGCGCTACGCAGGACCAAGTCAGAGGGGCTCATCAGGGAGATGGTGCGCAAGCATTATTCCGCCGTGTACCAACCGCCCGTGAATCTGGATGCCCGACGGGCCATCCATCTTGAGCTACCGGCCCGGGCCGACTCCCTCTAGCCCGGCCGCAAACACCTGCTCACGAATCAACCGCCCCAGCCGATCAACCGGCGAGCCCGCTCCATGCTGGTTGGCCAGCGTGCAGAAACTCAGCCGCGACCGGAACATCGGGCGCTCCAGCACCGTGACCTGGCCACGGGCCTGCCAGTCACGGGCCAGCTCCCCTTCCACAACCCCATAGCCCAGGCCGGCGGACACCATGGCCAGCGCCGTGTGCTCGTCCTCCGAGGTGGCCACCCGACGCCCGCCGGCACCACCCTCTGCCAGCAATTGCTTCAACAATCCATGGAACGGGCAGGTGTCCGACGGCCAGATCCAGGGCAGGTCGGCGATGGCTTCAGCGGTCTCCGGAAACCCATCCGCCGGCACCCCGGTCGGCGCCACCACACAGACCTCGATATCCATCAGGGGTGTCAGTGACAGACGCCGGTCCGGCCAGTCTCCATAGACAAAACCGCAATCCATCTCGCCATGGAGCACCTGGTGAACGATGGTGTTTGAGGTGCTGGTGCGCAACTCCAGGGAGATCTCCGGCAGGTCGCTGGCGCACTGGCGAATCAGCCGGTCGACGCCCAGTTTTTCCGGCGGGGCATTGATGCCCAGGCTCAGGGATACCGGCCGCGCCTGTCCAAGCTGGCCCGCCAGCTCGGCCATTTCCCGGACGCCCGCCAGGGCCTTACGGGCCGGTGGCAGCAGCAGCTCGCCTTCCCGGGTCAGTGTCATGCCCTGGCGGGTGCGTTCAAACAGGCTCACCAGCAGGGTCTCTTCCAGTTGCCGCAGGTGCTCACTGACCGCCGATGGAGTGGTGTGCCGGCGCCGTGCGGCCCGGGTCAGGTTGCCTTCCTCCGCCACCAGTACAAACGACCGCAACCGGTCGAGCTTGAGATTATTCATGTTCATGGTTTACGAACGCCCCGTTGCCGAAATACTGATGGACCGGATCTCCGATCGTCGCCTAATGTGGCACTGAAGCCGGCTTCCACCTTAACCCGGACGTCCATTGGGAGGGAAGCATGACCATGACACTTCACCAGAAACTGAACGCCACACTCCACCAATGGTGGCAACGGAGTCGCTATCGGGCCGCCCTCAGGACCCGCCTGCGCGACATGGACCAGGCACTGGTGGAAAAGGACATCGGGGTCCCCCGGGGCACCCTGTGCCGCGAGGCCCACAAGCCTTTCTGGCGCCCCTGACCCAATAAGGAGCAAACAATGAAGACCCTGTACATCGCCAACCGGAACTACTCATCCTGGTCCCTGCGGCCCTGGCTCATGATGCGGGAGCTGGGCCTGGACTTTCATGAACACCTGATCCCGTTTGGCCAGCAGGAAGCCTGGCAGGAATACCGCGACCTGGGCGGCAGCGGCAAGGTGCCCATGCTGGTGGACGGCAACCGCATGGCCTGGGATTCCCTGGCCATCCTGGAAACCCTGGCGGAAGAGTACCCCGAGGTCTGGCCCGAAAACAGCGAAGCCCGGGCCTGGGCGCGCAGTGCCTGTGCCGAGATGCATTCCGGGTTCGCGACCCTGAGGGACATCTGCACCATGAATGTCGGTGTCACCGTGCAACTCAGCACGATGCCCGAACCACTGGAACGGGACATCGACCGGGTCCTTGCCCTGTGGCAGCAGGGGCTGGCCAGCTTCGGCGGCCCCTTCCTGACGGGCGACAGGTTCACCGGCGTGGACGCCTTCTTCGCGCCCGTGGTGTTCCGGTTCCGGGGTTATCAGCTCAAGGCCCCCGAAGACTGTCAGCAGTACCTGCAACGGATGCTGGCACTGCCCGGAATGCAGGAATGGGAAAGGCTGGCCCTGGAAGAGCCCTGGCGGGACCCGGCCCATGAAGACGATCTCACCCGTTACGGCCATATCGTTGAGGACCGGCGAAAGCCAGCCGATAGGTAACACCACTCGGTACGGTCCGCTAAACCCAGTTTAACGGGCCGTATTGTCAGTGCAGAACACGCGTATCTTCGGGTTTTCCAAAGAGCCCCACAAACCTGAACTCCCCGCAATAGTTTTCCATAGCGATTTCAAGTATGTTTAATGTGCAATTATCAACGGAATGACTCACTGACAGACAAGGAGCGCAAATGGCGCAGCTACACCGTTATGGCGGTTATAACCTCACCTCTGGAGATTCTGATTCGGATCGACGATGGGGCGGGGCCCGGCGCACATCAGCCGGTAATCACGTCGCAAGGCTGCAAACCGATCTGGCGGAACTGGGAACATACTCCGGTAATATCGATGGCGAATTTGGCCCCAAGACCGGGCGCAGCCTCCGGATGTTCTCCTGGAATGCCAAGAGTCACTCACAGCGCGTCGCCAATCAATCTGTAGTCCTGGATACCCACCGGTTCAGTGGATCACTTTCCTCCTCTCTGGATGCATTGCTCTGTGAGGAGATATCGCGTTGGCTGAAGAGCGATTTCAGAACAACGGGTGACCTTATTCGAGTTCAGGCAGCCGATTTTGCAAACATCGAACTATCATCAGGTTTCCGCGTTCTTTCCCACAAAGCAGTTCAGCAGGGAGAGATCGTTATATCACTGGGATTCCTGGAATCGCTTAAGTTTGCTGATAAGACCGCCGGCACACTCTCAGTCAAAGTGTTCCTCAATCAGGCGTTTCGGGTACATGGAAATGCTGTGTCAGGTGCCGTGGTGCCACCGGCATCAAAATCCCAACATCTTATCGGGCATGCCATTGACTGCAATATTGTCGACGGCGGCTCCTGGAATACCTCCAGCGATTTCAGGAATGGTAATGAAACGCAGGGGGCAACTCAGTTTATTGACGCCATGACCAAACACGGATTGCGCTGGGGAGGCAATTTCAGTCGCCCGGACACACCCCACTTTGACAAACGGGTGAACCCCGATAGCGACGACTACGACTTCAAGTTTGCTTTTAATCAACTCTCGATTTCCCGCAGCCAGCCGATTCTGTTGAAAAAATGATGGTTCCGACAATGAAAAAGTTCATGCAACTGGTGGCGGCGTTCGCCGTATTACCATGGTTCAGTTCAATAAGTGCATTGGCGGAAGGGTTCGCCGATGTTGAGAAAGCGTGGCAGAAAGGGCAGCCGGTAATGATTGTTATCACGCCGGACGAGCAAACCCCGCAGGAAACTTACGGAGACTGGTCGTACTATCTGAATGAATTCGAAGCCGATGACCAGGCTGATTTCATCTCCATCTTCCCTATATCCCCTAAAAACGCCGAAGCCATCCCTGATGGTTATAACGGCGAATACTCGGTTCTGGCCTTTCAAAAAGAGGGCCCCGCCTACTTTTACGAGGGGCCGATCGTGGAACCACAGGTATACGAATACCTTCGAGTGACGTTTGCCCGGGAGGAAGTTCCGGCGCATATCGAGCCGTTCGCCCCGGAGCCCGTCAAGATCCGGTTCGAGAGGGGGTCACTGGTGGTTGAAGATTGCACGCGGAAGCAGTGACCGAGTATCACGGGCCTGCGATAGTATCACCGGACGGAGCGGAACCCTGCTCCGTCCGGTGCCGGGACTTGTCCGACGGACTATTTCGCCGCGTCGAGCTTGTCCTGGGTCTTCAGTTCGAAGTCGCTGGCATCATGGCGTTCGGGTAGCTGACCGGCGGGGTCGCCCCAGACCCGGTTGACCATCTGGCCGCGCTTCAGGCCCGGGCGCTCCTGCAACTCCTTACTCCAGCGGACGACGTTGGTGTAGGTGTGGGCCTCGATGAACTCCTGAGCATCGTAGATGGTGCCGGTCACCAGTTGGCCGTACCAGGGCCAGATCGCCATGTCGGCAATGGTGTACTCGTCCCCGGCAATGTACCGATTATTAGCCAGTTGCCGGTCCAGTACGTCCAGTTGGCGCTTCACCTCCATGGTGTAGCGGTCGATGGGATACTGGAACTTCTCCGGGGCGTAGGCGTAGAAGTGCCCGAAACCACCCCCCAGGAACGGGGCGCTGCCCATCTGCCAGAACAGCCAGTTCAGGGTTTCCGTGCGCCCGGCGATGTCCTTCGGCAGGAAGGCACCGAACCTTTCAGCCAGGTACAGCATCATGGAGCCGGACTCGAACAGTCGCAGGGGCGGGTCCTGGCTGTGGTCCACCATGGCCGGGATCTTGGAGTTGGGGTTCACCTCCACGAAGCCGCTGCCGAACTGGTCGCCGTCCATGATCTTCACCAGCCAGGCGTCGTATTCCGCTTCACTGATGCCCTTTTCCAGCAGCTCCTCCAGCAGGATGGTGACCTTGGCGCCGTTGGGCGTGGCCAGGGAGTAAAGCTGGATCGGATGCTTGCCAACCGGCAGCTCCTTGTCGTGGGTAGGACCGGCGATGGGGCGATTAACGCTGGTGAACTTGCCGCCGTCCTGCTGTTCCCATTTCCAGACTTTCGGGGGGGTATAGGTATCGTCAGACATTCACGGATCCTTTGTTGGTATAACCGGGTAAAGGTGGTGTGGCCGTCCTGGCGGGTTGTCCTGTCGTTGCAATTTCGAAACGGTTGCACCACGGGGAAAACATGCGCCCCCACATCCTAAAGGACACAGGGAACAAAGAGAACATACCGGAGAATGGCCCGATGCGGATCACCCAGAATACCCGGTGACTTCAATGTCCCTGACAACGTCATATCTCCGGCAGGGTTGTCGTATTCCGTGGCTACGCCCTATGCCGCGACATCGGCAAGGCCCGCCTTTCCCGGATTAAGGAGCCGGCACCGGAGTATCTTTTGCCACGGCGTTCATGATCCGACCTCCTCTGCCACGGCCCGATTGACCGGCAGGTACCGCCCCAGGTGCTCCAGCCCAAGCTCAATCACCGCGCGGTCGCTGATAATCCGCCGATGCCCCAACCCGGAAACCGCGTGCAGGGTGGCCCCGGGCCAGGCTGCGTGAAGGTGCCGGCTTTCCCCGAAGGGCACCTCGCGATCGTCCGGGTCATGGAGGATCAGCGCCGGATGGCGAAACCCATGGGCAAGGCGGGTCAGTTCCATGTCTTCCACCGGCACGCCTGTTTCCGCCTCCATGAGGGCAATCAGGCGATTCCGTTGCGCCTCACCCAGCCCGGTCATGGCGGCAGTCTGGTGCAGCACCCGTCTAAGGGAACTGGGGCCGGCAACATGAATGCTGGTGCGGACCTCAAGACCCTGGGCAAAGGCGTACAGCAGCGCCGGTGAGCCCATGGAGTGCCCAATTGCCGCCTCCACCGGACCAGCGGCGTCCACGACGCGAAGTACCGCCCGCCCCAGATCCACCACGTTTGAGCGGTTGCCTTCGGACTCCCCCTGGCCCGTCCCATCAAATGCCAGTACCTGGTAACCCGCTGCCAGCAAGGCCTGGATAAGGTGGCCCAGATGGCTGGCCCGGCTGTTCCAGCCGTGAACCAGCAGGACCCTGGGACCTTCATCCCCCCATTGCCAGACCGCCAGTCGATTCTCGCCGTGCAGCACCTGCGAGCGGGCCGCCCTGGCCAGCAGCGCCTGTTCCTCCCCGGTGGCCGGAACCCGCTGGGGCGTAATCAGGGCCCGGAAAACCCCATCGGCCTGATGGCCTCCGGTCCGGGACATCGGTTGTTCAGTAGCGGTTTGTTCAGTGTTCATGGCGTCTCCTCCCATTGAATTATGGTCGTCATACTATAATATTACGACTATCATCTATTCAGCAGACGCTGTCAATGGTCTGTTTCAGCCTTAACAAAAGACGGGGTTGCACAATCCGTAAGCGCGGACGAAGATAAGCCTATAAAAACAACAGCAACCTACCCATCAGAGCGATCCGATCATGACCTCTTCCGATAATGCCGGCAGTACCCCCCATCCCCGGCACGACAAGGCCACCGGCCGTCAGCCCCTGTTCTATGGCTGGTACGTGGTGGCCGCCGCCTTTGCCGTGACCTTTGTGGGCTTCGGTGCCGCCTACAGTTTCAGTGCCTTCGTGGATGCCCTGCAGCAGGAGTTCAATGCATCCCGGGGGGCGGTGTCGCTGGTGTTCTCCCTGGCGGGATTCCTCTATTTCGGCCTTGGTGTGGTCACCGGGCCCCTGGCGGACCGGTTCGGCTCCCGGCCGATGGCCATCATCGGGATGGTGCTGGTGGCGAGTGGCCTGGTGCTGGCCGGTTTTGCCCAGAGCCTGCTCCAGGTCTACCTGGCCTATGGCCTGGGTGTCGGCCTCGGGGTGGGCTTTGCCTACGTGCCATCGGTGGGCACCGTGCAGCGCTGGTTTGCGCGCCGGCGGGGCTTTGCCTCCGGTCTGGCGGTGAGCGGGATCGGCTTCGGCACCCTGATCATGCCCCTGCTGGCGGCCCTGCTGATCGGCACCCTGGGCTGGCGCAGCGCCTACATTACCCTCGGCGTTCTCTCCGCCGTGCTGGGCATCAGCATGGCCCTGCTGATCGTGAACGATCCCCGCAGCCGTGGCCTGGGGCCGGACGGCGGGCCACCGCTTCAGCCCGCCCCGTCCGGTGTTTCCGAGGGCATCGAACTGAAACAGGCGATACGCAGCCGCCCCTTCCTGACCCTGTATTTTGCCGGGCTGATTGCCTCCTTCGGTCTGTTCGTACCCTTTGTCCACCTGGTGCCCTTTGCCACGGACCAGGGCATGAGCGCGGGTGAAGGTGCCTTCCTGCTGGGTATGGTGGGGGTTGGCAGCACCATCGGGCGTTTCCTGCTGGGCAATGTGGCCGACCTGATCGGACGCCGTACCGCGCTGATCCTGGCCTTTGCCGGCATGGCCGCCACCCTGGTGATCTGGGCGGTGTCCGTCAGCCTGGTGCCGCTGGCGATCTTCGGGCTGACGTTCGGCACCTTCTATGGTGGCTTTGTCGCCCTGATGCCGGCACTGGTGATGGACTATTTCGGCGGTCGCCACGTCAGCGGCATCATCGGTGTGCTCTACACCAGCGTAGCCCTGGGTACCCTGGTGGGGCCGACAGCGGCGGGGTACGCCTATGACCTGAGCCAGGACTACACGCTCGCCATTGTGGGCAGCATCGTCGTCAACCTGGTGGCGGCCATGGCCGTCGCGACGCTCGGCAAGCCGGAAGCTGCCGAAAAATAGACGGTGGAGGGAACGGCAGACCGACCAAAAAAAGGTTCATCGCGGATTAGCGTGAAAAAGTAGGAGACGGCGGTAAAACCGG
>NZ_JAVVLT010000105.1:0-34508 GCF_036224885.1 Marinobacter sp. OP 3.4 | reverse complement strand
ATCATTTTCAGGTTGCGCATGATGCGGTCACCGGAATGGGGGTGCTTGTCAGTCAACTGCACCACGTATTCACGATCGTAGCGGAACGGTTCACGTCCCTCGGGTTCGATAACGATGGAACCGTAGGCGCCATCCGGCTCCTGAAAACCGGAGTGGCTGTGAAACCAGTAGGTGCCTGCCTGCTGGATAGGGAATTCGTAAGTGAACGTTTCACCCGGCTTGATGCCTGGGAAACTGATACCTGGTACACCGTCCTGATCGAAAGGAAGGATCAGGCCGTGCCAATGAATGGACGTCATCTCATCCAGATTGTTGGTCACGTTGATCTTGACGGTTTCACCTTCCTTGAAGCGCATCACCGGTCCCGGAGATGCGCCGTTGTAGCCAATACCTTCTTTCACGAAATCGCCGGTATCGATTTCGACCCGATCAACCGTGAGATCATATTCGCCGGCCATAACCGATGTAGACATCAGCAGGCTTAACAACGCCGAACCTAAACGGCTTTTCATGTTTGTTACTCCAAATCGCACTGCACTATGGCCCCCACAGGAGAAATACCTGTAAGCCCTCTGCTTCAACGCCTTACTAGTGAGCTGAGTTACTGAACCTTAACGTCGCCGTACATCCCTGCCTGGTAATGACCCGGAACATTGCAGGCGAATTCGATATTGGTGTTATCGGAAAACTTCCAAATGACTTCCTGGCTCTGGCCCGGTTCCAGCAGGACGCTGTTGGGGTCGTCGTGTTTCATGGACTGGCCGTTCCCCATGTCCATTTCCATCATGTCGTGGTTGAGTTTCCCGCCCTGGATGACGCCGTGTTCGACCATCATCATCATTTCCTCCTGATGGCCCTCGTGCATCTCGGGGGTGCCGATATTGAATTCGTGAACGAGGTTCCCTTTATTCTCCACCACAAACCGCACCGTCTCCCCGGGGCTTACAGTGATTGATTCCGGTTCATAGTAGTTGTCGTACATTTCGACTGTTATGGTTCGGCTGACCTCTGAGGCTTTGCCGGGCTCACCACTCGCAGCGCCGTGACCATGGCCTCCACCATGGGTTCCAGCGGCTAAGGCGGTCGCCGACAATGAGATAGTCGCGGCAGCAACGAGGAATTTTGATACGGTCATCTATCTTCTCCCTTGAACAGCTTTGGCCCTGAAGGCCGGGTTGTCTCACTAAAAACTTGAGCAATATCCGGAAACGGTTGCTACCATCGCTCAGCAACCTGAATCCAGGCTGAAAATCGGAATTATTTTTTGTTCAGGCACAATTCAGCTTGGGCAGCGACACTGACGGACTCTGATGCTCAATTCGGGAAGGCAGGTCAGGAATGCGATTACTTCTGGTGGAAGATGACCCTCTGCTGGCAAATGGGCTAAGCGCCCAACTGGAAAAGGCCGGTTTCAGCGTGGATACCGCCCGCACAGCACGGGACGCCCGACAACTCGGGCAGCAGGAAAGCTACCGGGCCGGTATTCTTGACCTAGGCCTGCCCGACGGCAACGGTCTGGACGTACTGAGGCAGTGGCGGACGCATAAGGTCAGCTTCCCGGTGCTGATCCTGACGGCCAGAGGAGACTGGCAGGACAAGGTCAATGGTCTGAAGGCCGGCGCCGATGATTACCTCGCAAAACCTTTCCAGACAGAAGAACTGATTGCCCGGCTTCACGCCATCGTCCGGCGAAGCCAAGGCAGAATAATGGATACCCTGACAGCGGGCCGATTCGAGCTGGACGAAAATCGCCAGACGTTAAAAGCCGGTGACGACACCGAACATAGCCTGACCGGCACGGAGTTTCGCTTGCTCCGCTGCCTGATGAGTCGTCCCGGGCAGGTTTTCTCGAAAGAACAGCTTCTGGACCAGCTATACAGCCTCGACGACACACCCAGCGAAAACGTTATCGAGGCCTATGTGCGGCGGCTCAGGAAGCTGGTGGGTCCGGACACCATAAAGACCCGACGTGGTCAGGGGTACCTGTTCGATGCCGATAGCCGCTAGACCTCGCTCAGTCAGGGGGATGCTCCTGATTCTGCTGCTTCCGGCAGGTATTGGCCTGATGGCACTGGCCTGGATCATCCACGGGGCCTTACTGGATAGAATGTCCACGGACTTCGTGGAGAGCCGCCTGCAAGACGAGGTGGCTTTTCTGGAACACCAGGTCCGCCAGTCCGGCGGCCGGATTGATACTCTCCAGACCGGCGATTATTTCCAGGAGGTGTTCCACCACGCCTTCGCTATTGCCTCTCCGTCCAGGCAGGCCATCTCACCGGAAACCTGGGCTCCGCTGCTGGCGCCGTTGCTATCCTCCAAGCAGGAGGGAGCCGTAAGAGCCCGGGGTGCTGAGGTACCCGATGCGCCTTCCGAAATGCTTGGGTATCGCCGTGCCTTCTCCGTCGACGGAAATCCCTTCGTGGTCATTGTTGCCGAGGATATGCAGGCGCTTCAGCGGAGTCAGGCCGAACTCCATACCTGGACTGCGGTCGTCTCCGTCTTACTGGTCAGCCTGATGATCGGAAGCATATGGGTGGGCATCACTCTGGCCCTGCGGCCAGTAGTGGGCCTTCGGGCGAGCCTGAAAAAGCTTCAGTCAGGCGATATCTCCCGTATTAACGCAGACGGCCCGGAGGAGTTCCGGCCCCTCGTCCGGCAACTCAATCAGCTGCTGGATTCACTGGATGACCGGTTGGAACGCTCCCGTGACGCCCTTGCCAACCTTTCCCACAGTGTGAAAACGCCCATAGCGGCTGTCAGACAGATCCTGGAAGACACCAGCCGACCGCTTGATGAGAACCTGAGACGGGAAATGGCGTCGCGCCTCGACGACATAGATGCTCAGCTGGAGTCAGAAATGCGGCGAAGCCGGTTTGCAGGTCCACAGGTCGGTCAAAGTGCCTGCCCGGTCAAACAGGCCCGGGACCTGCTGTGGATGCTCGGCCGCCTCTACCCCGATAAATCTTTTGAACTGTCAACGGATCTGCCTGAACACCATCGCTGGCCTGTTGAGGAGCATGACCTGAACGAAATCCTTGGCAACTTGCTGGATAACGCAGGCAAATGGTCGTCCCGCTGGGTGGAACTCACGCTGGGTGAAGATCAAGGTCAGTTAAAAATCATCATCAGCGACGACGGGGCCGGCGTCTCAGAAGCCGCCCGCTCACAATTGGGCAAGCGGGGATTGAGGCTGGACGAGCAGACACCCGGTCATGGACTGGGGCTGGCTATTGTCCACGCGATAGTTGACCGTTATCAGGGGCAGGTTCATTACACGTCCAGTAAGGCGGGAGGTCTTGCTGCAGGTGTTGTACTCCCTGGTGCAGATTGATTTGGGGTCACAATCCCCCGATTATCAGGTAAGCGTTTAGCACTCAGGACTGGTCGCCGTTCACGTTGACGACAATACGCAATTGACGTCTCACTTGCGGCCGAGTCTGCATGGCAGAAGTGTTTTGAGCAAGCACCTCTGTCGCACCGCATCGAAATTCGAGCCCGCGAACATATGCGCAGAATCCAACCGGATAAAGTGCTGTCCTTCTGTTCTGGCGACCAAGACGATTATAAACGAGTTCGCGACTGTATGCCGATAGCCCAACGTGCCCAATAGCCACTTCAAATAGCCGGAAATTTTATGGTTCCCAACTTTGGAAAAGTTATGGGTAAAACGACAGATCAGAATACACCCAAGGCTGACGTAACCCCATCGACCAGACCAATTCGTCTTTGTCGATCATCTGTGCGTACCCATCCCCTGACGGACCGCCAACGCCCACGACCTACTCCAACGACTGCACGTCGGGGCTGTCATCTGCCCTCCCGACACCCTTGCCAGCCGGCAGGAAATCATGCTTCCCAAACACTTCCGCCAGGATATTCTGCTCAATGGCACTGCGCTGCGCGGGCCGGCAGGGATAACGCACTACCAGATGAATTTCTCCGGCCAGGGGCACCTGTATGCTGACCCTCGGGTCCACCATCGGCACCTCCAGCCCCCGCCGGTCGCCAAGGCGACGCATGTACTTGCGGGCGGACTCCAGGTAGGGCTGGCACTGGGCCTGGGTGACCTCCAATAGCACTTCCTGCGCCTTCTGCCAGTTATCCTCCCGCTTGAAGGGCACCGTGAATACGTGCAGCACATAATCCTCAGTGAAGCTTTCGTTGATTATCGGTTCGGACACGAACAGGGAATTGGGGATGACCGTGGCACGCCCGGTGCGCTGGTGGGTCAGCTTGCCCGGCCCCACCTCCAGGATGGTGGTGGCCAGCAGGTTCTGGTCGATCACGTCGCCCCGGAAGTCTTTTACCTGGATGCGGTCGCCAATGTCGAAGGAGCGGGCGCCGCCCTTCACCAGGGACCCCATGAAGCACAGGATCAGTTCCTTGGTGGCCACCACGAACGCCACAGCGATAGCCACGATGGACAGGGCCAGGGTGCGCAATTCCTGCCCCCAGATCATCACCAGCCCCAGCAGGAACACCAGGATCAGGCCATTGCGGGTCTGCACCAGCCATTTGCGGCGCAACTCCGTGGACTGGATGCTGGTGCGGATCACCTTCGAAAGCAGCGCCCGGACCACCAGCACGATCAGCACCAGGGCAAGCGTTGTGCCCAGCAGGCGAAGTGCCGGCATGGACAGGTTCAGTTGTGCGATTTCCGACGAGACCTGCTCGATCATTCCCCTTTGCCCTCACCCCAGCGGGGCACCAGCGTCTGGGGCAGCCCCAGGTGATCCAGCAGCCGGGCGACGATGAAATCCACCAGGTCATCCACTGAACCCGGCTTGTGGTAGAAGCCGGGGCTGGCCGGCATGATTACCGCCCCCATCCGGGTCAGTTTCAGCATGTTCTCCAGGTGCACCTCGGAATACGGCGCCTCCCGGGGCACCAGTATCAGCGGACGGCGCTCCTTCAGGGCCACATCCCCGGCCCGCTCGATCAGGTTGTTGCTGGCACCGGTGGCCAGGGCTGACAGGCTGCCGGTACTGCAGGGGCAGATCACCAGGGGCGCCTTCTCTCCGGAGCCGGACGCCGGGGGCGCGAACCAGTCCTCGTGACCGAACACGGTAAGCTGGCCGTCCCGGGCCCCGCTGTATTCCTGCAGGACTTTCAGGGCGCCGGCGGTGGACGCCGGCAACTGGACCTCAGTCTCGGTGGCCAGCACCACCCGGGCGGCCTTGCTGACCATGACGTTCACCCGGCAATCCTGGGCCACCAGGCACTGTAGCAACCGCAGGCCATACTGGGCGCCGGAGGCTCCGGTCATGGCCAGGTTGATCACGCGGGGTTCGGCAGTATCAGCGACCATGGCCGGCCTTCTCCTCCAGGCGGCCAATCAGTCGCTGGTGGATACCACCAAAACCGCCGTTGCTCATGATGACCACGTGGCAGGGTTCGGACACTTCGCCCAGCACCCGGCGGATCAGTCCGTCGATGGTCTCGTCACTCTGGTGCCGTTCCGGGTCGCCGCCACCGCTGCGGTACTCCTCCATCAGGGTGGTGAGCCATTCCGACTTGCCGGTGTTGGCCCAGATCACCCGGTCTGCCAGGTCGGCGCTGCCCAGCAACCGCTCCCGGTGGACGCCCTGCTGCATGGTGTTGGAGCGGGGCTCCACCAGGGCAATGATGAGTTCATCGCCCACCCGGTTGCGCAGGCCTTCCAGTGTGGTGGCGATGGCGGTGGGGTGATGGGCAAAATCGTCGTAGACCCGGACGCCATCGATATCCGCCAGCAGCTCCATCCGCCGCTTGACACCGCCAAACCGGTTAAGGGCGGACACGGCGTGGTCCGGGGTGACTCCCACATGGCGGGCCGCGGCGATGGCGGACAGGGCATTGCGGACATTGTGCAGGCCGGTCATGTTCCAGTTGACCGTGGCCACCGGCTGCTCGTGGTGAATCAGCATGAAGCTGGAGCCGTCATCCGCCAGCAGTTCGGCCCGCCAGTTCGGGGCGCCGGCCTCGCTGCCGATGGCGATGGTCTGCACCGGGCTCCAGCAGCCCATGGCCAGGGCCCGGTCCAGGTGCTCATCCACCGCCGGGCGGATAATCGCCCCCTTGGAAGGCACCGTGCGTACCAGGTGGTGGAACTGGCGCTCAATGGCTTCCACGTTGTCAAAGATATCGGCGTGGTCGAATTCCAGGTTGTTCAGGATGCAGGTATGCGGGCGATAGTGGACAAACTTGGAGCGCTTGTCGAAGAAGGCGCTGTCGTACTCGTCCGCCTCGATGACGAAGAAATCGCTGTTGCCCAGACGGGCGGATACGGGGAAGTCCTTCGGCACACCGCCCACCAGGTAGCCGGCCTCGAAGCCGGCCTGCTCCAGGATCCACAACAGCATGGAGGTGGTGGTGGTCTTGCCATGGGTGCCGGCCACCGCCAGTACCCAGCGATCCTTGAGCACCTCCCGGGCCAGCCACTCGGGGCCGGACATATAGTCCAGGTTACGGTTGAGCACCGCCTCCACCTCGGGATTGCCCCGGGACATGGCATTGCCGATCAGCACCAGGTCCGGCGCCGGCTTGAGGTTATCCGGGCGATAGCCTTCCATCAGCTCGATCCCCTGGGCCTCCAGTTGGGTGCTCATGGGCGGATAGACGCCCTGGTCCGATCCGGTCACCTTGTGCCCCAACTCTCTGGCCAGTACCGCCAGACTGCCCATGAAGGTACCGCAGATTCCCAGAATATGGATGTGCATAGTGCGCCAGACGCCCTCGATCGCTGTTGCTAATGGATACCCGCCGTCCATAACCGCTGCATCGCGGTCGGCGGAGGCCCTCAAGACTCCCGTATACGTCAGGTTCCGTCAAGGTGGGTGTCATGAAAACTATGGCAGATTCACGTATCATTCGCCCTATTAGCCGGTCTGAAAGGCAGACCGGAGCACCCGTTTCCGAATCCAGTGTCCAACCAGCAGGAGGCGCCAGCCCAAGATGGCCATCAAGAATGCGTTCTATGCCCAGTCCGGTGGTGTAACCGCCGTTATCAATGCCAGTGCCTGCGGCGTGATTGAAACCGCCCGCAAACATCCGGAGCAGATTGGCAGGGTGTACGCCGGTCGCAATGGCATTATCGGGGCTCTCAGGGAAGAGCTGATCGACACCACCGAAGAATCCGACGAGGCCATCCGGGCCCTGATGCACACGCCGGGCGGCGCCTTCGGCTCCTGCCGCTACAAGATGAAGAACCTGACCGAGAACCGCCGCGAGTATGAACGGCTGGTGGAAGTCTTCCAGGCCCACAACATCGGCTACTTCTTCTACAACGGCGGTGGCGACTCCCAGGACACCGCGTTCAAGGTGTCCCAGATCGCGGACAAGATGGGATACCCGATTACCTGCATCGGCATTCCCAAGACCGTGGACAACGACCTGCCCTTCACCGACTGCTGCCCCGGCTTTGGCTCCGTGGCCAAGTACGTGGCCACTTCCACCCTGGAAGCCAGCCTGGACATCAAGTCCATGAGTGAGTCCTCCACCAAGGTGTTCATCCTGGAGGTCATGGGCCGCCACGCGGGCTGGATTGCCGCCTCCGGTGGCCTGGCCGGCAAGGGCCAGGGGGAACCACCGCACATCATTCTGTTCCCGGAAATTCCCTTTGAGCGGGAAGCCTTCCTTGCCCGCGTCGAGCAGTCTGTGAAGGACTACGGCTACTGTGTGGTGGTGGCCTCCGAAGGGGCCCAGTACGAGGACGGTCGCTTTGTCGCCGATGCCGGCGGCAAGGACGCCTTCGGCCACACCCAGCTCGGCGGCGTGGCCCCCACCCTGGCCAACATGGTCAAGCAGGCCCTGGGCTACAAGTTCCACTGGGCGGTGGCGGACTACCTGCAGCGGGCGGCGCGCCATATCGCGTCCGCCACCGATGTCGAACAGGCCTACACCGTCGGCCAGAAGGCCGTGGAAATGGCCCTGGCCGGCAAGCAGGCGGTGATGCCCATCATCGTCCGCGAGCAGTCCAGCCCCTATCGCTGGCACATCGGTGAAGCCCCGCTGAGCGAAGTGGCCAACCAGGAGAAGAAGATGCCGATCCACTACATCACCGATGATGGTTTCGGCATCACCGACGACTGCCGGCAGTACCTGCAGCCGCTGATCGAGGGGGAAGCCTTCCCGCCGTTCGAGAATGGCATCCCGAAGGTGGCGAAACTGGAGAACGTCCTGGCGGAGAAGAAACTGAAGACGCCGTTTGACGTATAAGCGGAAAAGGCCCTGCGGACCACACCCGCAGGGCCTTCACGGCACGTAACGACTCAGGACTGAATCAAGGATACCCTGCCCCGGGACGGTCCTGTCATCGACCGCCGAAAAAGCCCCCCCTTCAGGCCTGCCCGGCCACATACCGCGAGAACTCATCAAAACCGCCCACATACTCGTTACCCACCAGGATCTGGGGCACGGTGCGCACCGGGCGACCGAGCTTGGCGGCCACATCGTCCTTGGTCATGCCCAGGGCGGGCATGTCGACAAATTCGTGCTCATACCCCTTCTGGTCACAGAGCTGGCGGGCCATGGCGCAGAAGCCGCAGCTCATGCGGCCGTAGATTGTCACCTTGTCCAAGGGTTACCTCCGGAATGCCTGTCTTTGAGTCGGGTAATCATGACATCAGCGTCATAATATGCCCAGTTGATGCTTTGAATGGCGATCATAGGCATCGGCGATGGTCTTTACCATAGGGGCCCACCGAGGCCTCAGTGGGAGTTTGATCCGGTGTCGCCGTAGAGGAACTGACGCAGCAGCGGTTCGCCATTGAACTCGGCCCGCAGCACGGCAATGAAGGTGTACACGCCGATCAGCTTGCGGTTGAGGAAAACAAACTCCTTGGGGGGCACCTGGAAATAGCGGCTTATGGCGGAGCGGGCCGCCTCCCGGGCCACCCGTGACG
This sequence comes from Marinobacter sp. OP 3.4, assembly GCF_036224885.1. Lineage (NCBI taxonomy): Bacteria > Pseudomonadati > Pseudomonadota > Gammaproteobacteria > Pseudomonadales > Marinobacteraceae > Marinobacter > Marinobacter sp. OP 3.4. The sequence continues at coordinate 25,626 of NZ_JAVVLT010000105.1, read as the reverse complement.
GCAGGTCACTTTCCTTCCAGCGGTACTGACCGTCGGCATTGACCGCGTAGTCGGGCCAGTTGTAGTTGGCCGGCGCCAGGGGCTCGAGCACGGACATGCAGACCCGGCCAAACTTGTCGAGCACGTCCTCCGGCCATTCCCGCTTCATGAAGTGCAGTTTGACACCGCCGTCGATGACCGCCTCCAGGTCCTGTTCGTAGGAGGCCTGTATCATCTGGATGACCGGGCCCAGGAACGCCTTGCTGTAGGACTGCACCGCCCCGAAATCCAGCAGCACGATCTGGTCGTGCGCCGAATCGGACCCGCTCTCCCCGGCGATCCGGATGCGGTAGTTACCGAAGTTGGGGTCGGTCTGGATCTCCCCCCAATCGAACAGCTCCCGGAAGAACAACTCCAGTGCCGCCCGGCCCAGTTCGCTGCGACGCTCCACGGGCAGCGCGCGCACCGCTTCCGAGCTGACGGAATGGCCGTGTTCGTAGGTCTGGGCAATGATGTGGGCGGTGGAGTATTCCCACAGTACCCGGGGCACGACAAGGCGCGGATCGTCGGCCAGGCGTTCCCGGAAGCGTTCGGTGGTGGACGCCTCCAGCTTGTAGTCCACCTCCCGGTGCATCATCTCCCGGACCTCTTCCAGCCAGTCCCGGAATTCCGGCCCGAAGGAGACCAGTCGGGCCACTTTCAATAGCTGCGCCACCGCGTCCAGGTCGCTGTCCACGGCCCGGTCCACGCCCGGGTACTGGATCTTGAGCACCAGTTCCAGTCCATCGGACAGACGGCGGGCCCGGTGCACCTGCCCCAGGGAGGCGGCACCAATGGGCTCCGGGTCCACCTCCAGCTCGGCCAGGCGATCCGGGCCCAGTTCGTCCTTGAGGACCCTTTCCACCGATCTCCACTCCAGCGCCGAGGTCTGGTCTTCCAGGGTGTGCAGGGCCTCGGTGACCTCCTCGGGCAGGAAGTGCTCTCCGTAGAGGGCCATCATCTGACCGATCTTGACCACGCTGCCCTTGAGCTGACCAAGTTCCTCCACCAGGAACCGGGCCTGTTTCGAGAGCATGTCACGGCGGCGCTGTTCCCTCTGCTCCGAACCGGAAAACCAGCTTGTGGCCATATGAGAGGCCACCCGGGTGCCGGCATACAGTCCGGCCCGGGTCATGCTGAGACGACGCTCAAAACTGCCGGTGCGGATACGGGAAACGGTTTTTGCCTTTCGGGGTCCGGACATGGTCCACCTGACGGGGTGGTCAACCACCCCCTGTTCCAAGATTTGATGAGGCCCCGCGCTGGGCGGTGCCGGGCTCTGCCCTACCAGATGATAGCAGCCTCAAGATGTCGGATGATGACCGACACCGGGCAAATCCGACTCACGCTGCACGGTCTGGGCATCATGGCCAAGGGCGACAGCCAGTGTGTCGGTCAACCGCTTGGCCAGGGCTTCCAGGTTGGCGGTCGGGCTGAAATCGCGAACCTGGCACATGGGCATGCCGGAAAACCCGCAGGGGTTGATGCGGGTGAACGGCTCCATATCCATGTCCACGTTAAGGGCCAGACCGTGGAAGGAACAACCCCGACGCACCCTCAGGCCGAGGGACGCAATTTTCGCGCCGTCCACATAGACGCCGGGGGCATCCGGTCGTGGGGCGGCCTCGATGCCCTCGGTGGCCAGCACGGAAACCAGTGACTGCTCGATGATGTCCACCAGCTGGCGCACACCCAGGCCGGCCCGGGGCAGGTCGACCATCAGGTAGACCACCAGCTGGCCCGGGCCGTGATAGGTTACCTGGCCGCCACGATCCGCCTGGACCACGGGGATATTGCCGGGTGAGAGGATGTGCTCCGCCTTGCCCGCCTGCCCCTGGGTGTACACCGGCGGATGCTGCACGCACCAGAACTCGTCCGGCACCGACCGGTCGCGACTGGCGGTGAACGCCTTCATGGCCTCCCACACCGGCTCATAGGGGCGCAGCCCCAGGTCACGGATCACCAGCGGCAGGTCAGGGTGCGCCATCAAAGAACCATGTGTACCCGGCCACTGGCCTTCAGGTCTTCGAACAGTGCCTTGAGCTGGGGCTCTCCGGTGGCCACGATGGTTAACTGCACCGAGGTGAAGCGGCCATTGCGGCTGTCGGTCACCGAGATATGTTCCTCACGGATACCGGGGGCATGTTCCTCCACCACGGCCACCACGTAGTCCGTGAAATCCGGGGCGGCGTGACCAATGACCTTGATGACATAGTCACAGGGGAACTCGATTTTCGGGGCGTTGGGTTGTGACATCTGACGGCCCTGCCTTGTTAATTCCTGGCGTAACCGGTTCAACTGAACAGGTTATGGAAAAAGAGTTTGATGGCGTCAATCAGGCGCTTGAAGAAGCCACCTTCAGGAACCGGCTCAATGGCCACCAGCGGACGCTCCGCCAGTACCTCGCCATCAAAGCTGATGGTGACCGTGCCCAGCTCGTCACCGGCCGACACCGGGGCCTCGATCACGGAATCCACTTCCACCACGGATTCCAGGGAGTCACGGGCGCCTCGGGGGATGGTCAGCACCATATCCGACGCCAGCCCCAGGTTGAGCTGGTCCTGCTCGCCCTTCCACACGCGGCTTTCCAGCAGGCTCTCACCACTGTCGAACAGACGGGCCGTCTCGTAGTAACGGAAACCGTAGTTGAGCATCTTCTGCACTTCACGGGCCCGGGCCTCGCTGCTGTCAGTGCCCATCACCACGGCGATCAGCCGGGTATTCTCCCGCTCCGCCGAGGCTACCAGGCAATAGCCCGCCTCCTCGGTATGGCCGGTTTTCAGGCCATCCACGGAGGGGTCACGCCACAACAGGGAATTCCGGTTGGGCTGGCGAATGTTATTGTAGGTGAAGTGCTTCTCGGCATACAGCGGGTAGTTTTCCGGATAGTCGTTGATAATGGCGGCGGCCAGCAGCGCCAGGTCGTAGGCGGTGGAGTACTGGTTCTCGTGGGGCAGCCCGGTGGCGGTCTCGAAACGGGTGTTCTCCATGCCAATCAGTTGGGCCTGCTGGTTCATCACGTCCGCAAACGCCCCCTCCGAACCGGCAACATGCTCCGCCAGGGCCACCGACGCATCGTTGCCGGACTGTATGATCACGCCCTTGAGCAGTTCCTCCACACTGACCTTCGAGCCTTCCTGGATAAACATCCGGGAACCACCGGTCTGCCAGGCCTTGACGCTGACCGGCACCATTTCGTCCAGACTCAGGCGGCCCTCATCCAGCTCCCGCTCGACGATGTAGGCGGTCATCATCTTGGTCAGACTGGCCGGCGGCAGGCGCTCGTCGCTGTTGGATTCCATGATGATCCTGCCACTGGCGGGGTCCATCAGGACGTAGGAGGTGCCATTGATTTGCGGCGGCGACGGAATCAGCACCTGCTGGGCCTGGGATACCAGCGGCAGCATGGCCAGCAGGACGAGTGTGACGAGGAAACGACAGAGGGTTTGAGGGGTCATGAGGTTGTTCACATCAGTTTTGATCAATGGATGAACCAGCGGGGCCAATACCCCGAAGACGAAGTTCTCAGTGGCTGTCAGTCAGCACCATGGCCTGGGGGAAACCTTCAGAGGCCAGCCGCTCCATGGCGCGTTCAGCATCCTTCGAATCCCCGAAGGGGCCCACCTGGACCCGGTGGAACTCGCCGGACGCGGTTGTTATCTGGCGCACCCGCACCGGATCACCCGTGCGACGCCGGACCGCCTGTTCAAGCTGCCGTGCCGGCGCGACCTGGCTGAAAGAGCCCAATTGCACGAACAGGGCCTCGCCCGACGAGGCCGCGGGCTCAGTGGGTGCTTTGGCGGCGGTATCACTGCCACCTGGCCAGGGTTGCCCGGCCAGGGTCATGCTGCCGTCCGGGCGCACGGTGATGGCCGCCACTTCTACCCTGGCAGTGCCGTTGCCCAGGAAATCCAGCTTCTTGGCGGCGGCCCAGGACAAGTCTATCAGACGATTGCCGTGAAAGGGCCCGCGGTCATTCACCCGGACGATCACCGAACGCCCGTTGTCGAGATTGGTCACCCGGGCATAGCTGGGCAGTGGCAGACTCCTGTGGGCGGCCGACATCTTGTACATGTCGTAGGTCTCGCCATTCGAAGTCAGGTGACCATGAAACTTCTTGCCGTACCAACTCGCAATACCGGTTTCTACATAACCGTCGGCACTGGCGTGCTCCATGACCCAGTATTTCTTGCCCCAGACCGTGTAGGGAGACTTGTTGCCGGCGCTGCGGGGTTCTTCATACCGGGGCACGGCATTGGTCACGCCGCTGACATCCACATCCGCTTCGGGGCCACGGTCCTGGGACATGCTGTAGCGCCCGGAATTACCACCGTCAGAGGCGCACCCCGCCAGCAGAGTGGCAAGCAGCGCCAGCACACCCAGTATCGATAACCTGTCCTGTGGCTTCATGGTCATTCTCCGACTCCGGACTCCGCAACGGTCTCCAGCTCTTTTGCCAGTTCCCCGGCAAGTTCCTGTACCGCCATGGCATACAGATGGCTGTGATTATAGCGGGTAATCACATAGAAATTGTGGCCCGTCAGCCACCACTGTGGCCCGTCATCCGCTTCCAGCCGGATGATCCGCGCCGGCTCGTCACCGGCGAGGGAGTCCGGCAGGGACACCCCGGCCTCACGGAAGTCCGAGACCGTGAACCGGGGCCGGAGTTCCCGGGTCATCATGCGCTCCGGCACCTGGATATCGTTATCCAGGCGAATGGCCACCGGGCCGCCCGGACGCCACCGGTGTTCGTCGAAATAGTTGGCAACGCTGCCGATGGCATCCACCGGGTTATCCAGGATATCGACGACATCGTCGCCATCGAAATCCACGGCGTAGTGGCGATAGCTTGACGCAATAAACTGCCCATAGCCCATGGCCCCGGCGTAGGAGCCCTTGAGCCGGGACGGCTCGAAGCCCTGTTCACGGGCCATCAGGAAGAACTGCTCGAGTTCACTGCGGAAAAACCGGCTCCGGGGCGGGTAATCAAAGGCCAGGGTCGACAGGGCATCCACCACCCGGTAGGACCCCATGTAGCGGCCATACCAGGTCTCCACGCCGATAATGGCGGCAATCACCTCCCGGGGGACCCCGAACGCCTCTTCAGCGCGATCAAAGGCATCCTGGTGCTGCCGGAGGAAATCAGCGCCCTGGGAGATGCGCTCCGGCTTGATGAAAATGGCCCGGTACTCGTGCCATTGCAGGGTGTGCTCGGCGGGCGAACTGATCAGTTCAATGATCCGTTCCTGATGCCGGGCCTCGGCCAGCCACTGGCTCAGTTTGTCCGCATCGAACCCGTGCTCACGGACCATGCCATCAACAAAGTCGTCAAACTCGGGGCGATCGGTATAACCTTCGGATGTCGACTGGGCGGACGCCGGCACGAGGACCAGCGCCAGCAGAAAGGACAGGAAATTCAGGTGCTTCATGCGCGCTTCTGGGTCAGTTTGTTTGCCGGAAGATTACCACGGGGTCAAGGCACTCACCATTACCGGTCATTAGGGCTCGTCAGGCCGTAATCATCCGTCGGTGGGTATGGATCGCCATCAGTACCCCGAAGGCGGACATCAGGGTGACAATCGAGGTACCGCCATAGCTGATCAGCGGCAACGGCACCCCGACAATCGGCAACAGGCCACTCACCATACCGATATTGACCACGATATAGACGAAGAAGGTCATGGTCAGGGCCCCCGCCAGCAGCCGGCTGAAGGAATCCTGGGCGTTGGCAGCGATATACAGGCAACGCAGGATGATCAGGAAATAGGCCGCCAAAAGGATCATCAGACCCACGAAGCCGAATTCCTCCGCCAGCACCGCGACGATAAAGTCGGTATGACTCTCGGGCAGGAATTCCAGATGGGACTGGGTGCCCTGCAGCCAGCCCTTGCCACTCCAGCCGCCGGAGCCGATGGCGGTGGTGGACTGGATAATGTTCCACCCCGCCCCCAGCGGATCACTTTGCGGATCCAGCAGGGTGAGCACCCGCTGTTTCTGGTAGTCCCGCATCACAAAGAACCACATGGCCGGGGCCGCCACCGCCAGCAAGGCGATGAAACTGGTGATCAGCCGCCAGCTCAGGCCGGCAAAGAACACCACGAACATACCGGCTGCCCCCACCAGCAGCGAGGTACCCAGGTCCGGTTGCTGGATGATCAGCACCATGGGCACCAGTACCAGGCCGACACCGATCACCACGTGCCGGAACCGTGGCGGCAGATAGTGCCGTGACAGATACCAGGCCGCCACCATGGGCACCAGCAGTTTCATGATTTCCGAGGGCTGGAACCGCGGCAACCCCGGCAATGCCAGCCAGCGCTGCGCGCCCTTCGCGCCTATCCCCATGACCAGTACCGCCACCAGCCCCACCAGGCCGAGGGCGTACATCCAGGGCGACCAACGCCGATAGACGGAGGGATCCAGTTGCGCAAAGACGAACATGGCGACAAAGGCAACCCCCAGGCGCATGACCTGCGCCTCGACCGTGGAAATGCTGGCATCAGCGCCGCTATACAGCACAATCAGTCCACCGCCGGACACCATCAATAGCAGCAGCAGCAGCCATGGATCCAGGTGCAGGCGATGCCACAGGCTGACGGGGCGCTGCAGGCCACCGGTGGACTCTACGGTCGCGGAACCCCCGATCATGGCTGCTCCCCCTCCACCTGGCTGATGACGGACTCCTGGCCGTTGAACTCCTTGAGCCAGGCATCGAACATGGCCCGGGCCACCGGTGCGGCGGTCCCGCTACCACTGCCGCCATTCTCGACGATCACCGACACCACGATCTGCGGGTCGTCCGCCGGCGCAAAACCAACAAACAGGGCATGGTCCCGCAGGCGCTCCCGGATTTCCTCGGCATCGTACTCCTCGTCCTCGGCCAGGCTGAACACCTGGGCGGTGCCGGTCTTGCCCGCCATGCGGTAGTCGGCGCCTTCCGCCGCACCCCGTGCGGTGCCTCGACGACCATGCATGACGTCCTCCATGGCATCCACCACGTATTCCCAGGTATCGTGATTATCAATGGTGAGATCCTTCAGGTATTCCGGCTCCAGGACGGATTCCAGTGCGGTATCGCCCATGACATCCTTCAGCATGCGGGGCTGCACCCACTCTCCCCGATTGGCCACCAGGGACGTGGCGGTGGCCAGTTGCAGCGGGGTAGCCAGGAAGAACCCCTGACCGATGCTCATGTTCACTGAATCCCCGGGATACCAGGGCTCGTTTCGCATGCCCCGCTTCCAGTCCCGGGACGGCAGCAGTCCGGGCAATGCCCCGCCCACGTCAAGGGTGGCATCCTTGCCGAAGCCGAAACGGGACAGATAGTCATGCATGATATCCACGCCCATCTCGACACCCAGCTCATAGAAATAGACGTCGCAGGACTCGGCCACGGCTTTCCTGCCGTCCACCCAGCCATGACCGCCCCGTTTCCAGTCCCGCCATCGACGACCGCCACTCCTGATATCGAAGTACCCGGGATCCCAGATGGTCTTGTCCCGGGTGAAGGTGTCGCTGTCCAGTCCCGCCAGCAGCATCATGGGCTTGATGGTGGACCCGGGCGGGTACTGACCCCGGAGCGCCCGGTTGAACAGGGGTTTGTCCCGGGAACCGCTCAGTTCCCGGTATTCCTCCACGCCAATGCCGGTGACAAACTGGTTGGCGTCAAATCCCGGCACGCTGGCCAGGGCCAGGATGCCGCCGGTATCCGGCTCAATGGCCACAATGGCACCCCGACGCCCCTCCAGCAGCTCGAAGGCCCGCTGCTGCAGGCGCATGTCCAGGTGCAGCATCAGATCCTCGCCGGGCACCGGATTCTCACGTTCCAGTACCCGCAGGGTACGGCCACGGGCATTGGTTTCCACGTGCTCATAGCCCACCTGACCGTGCAGTTCCTCCTCGTAGACCCGTTCGACACCGGATTTACCGATGTAGTTGGTGCCGGCGTAGTTCACCGGGTCGATACGCTGCAGTTCCTCACGATTGATTCTCCCCACGTAACCCAGGGCATGGGCGTTCAGTTCGCCAAACGGGTAGTGGCGCACCAGTTCCGCGCTCACCTCAACACCCGGCAGCTCGTGGCGGTGGACCGCCATGCTGGCGATTTCCTTCTCGGTGAGGTCGTAGTGCAGGGGAAGCTCCTGGAACGGGCGGCGGGGTTCCTGCAAGCGGCGGCGAAAGCGCTCCATCTCCTCATCGGAGATCGCCAGCAGGTCCCGGAGCCTGGCCAGGGTCCGGTCCATGCCCTCCACCCGCTCCGGCACCAGCGTCACGCTGAACACCGGGCGGTTCTCCGCAATCAGGGTGCCGTTGCGGTCGTAGATCAGGCCACGAGTGGGCGGCACCGAGCGTACCTGCACGCGGTTCTGGTCGGAAATGGTGGTGTAGGTATCGTGCTCGATCACCTGCAACTGGTAGAAACGGCCGATAAGGACGCAGAAGAGCGCCACCACCAGTCCCAGCATCACCAGGACACGGCGCTGGAAAAGTCGCCGTTCAGCGGCGGTGTCCTTGAATTCGCCCCAGGCCATGGATCAATCCTAAGCGCGGTGGTAGGGATGGTTCCGGGTAATCGACCAGGCCCGGTAGAGCTGCTCCGCCAGTACAATGCGCACCAGGGGATGAGGCAGTGTCAGGGGTGACAGGGACCACTGCTGGTCCGCCCGATCCCGACAGGAGGCATACAGGCCGTCTGGACCGCCCACGAGAAAACTGACGTCACGACCGTCGAGTTGCCAGTTTTCCAGTTGCCGGGCCAGGTCTTCCGTTGACCAGGGACGGCCCCCCACTTCCAGGGCCACCACCCGGTCCCGATCCCCCGCGGCGGTAAGCACCGAATCCGCTTCCTGCTGCATCAGCCGGGCCACATCCGGATTCTTGCCGCGATGGGCCATGGGCACCTCAACCAGCTCCAGGGGCATTTCCCTCGGCATGCGGCGGGCATACTCCTGATAGCCGTCGGTCACCCAACCGGGCATCTTCTGTCCGACACAAATCAGCCGCAGACGCATACCTATTCGCTGCCGGCGGCACCAAGGCCGGGGGCGTCACGCCACAGGCGTTCCAGGTCATAGAATTCACGGGTTGCCGGCATCATCACGTGAACCACCACATCCCCCAGGTCCACCAGGATCCAGTCGCTGGAGTCACCCCCTTCGACCGTGGCCTCCCGGATACCACGTGCCTTCATATCGGCGACGACGGCCTCCGCCAGGGAGCGGAGATGCCGCCCCGAGGTGCCGGAAGCCAGTACCATGTAGTCGGTAACGCTGGTTCGGTCGGTCACATCGATAACACTGATATCCTGGGCTTTCACCCCTTCAAGCGCATCAATAACAAGTGCTTTCAGCTCGTCTGCCTGCATAATCATCCTGTCTGGTGTAACCGGCCAGCGCCGGCTACAGGGAGTGGGTACAGTAGTGTGGCGTCTGCGAATAACCCAGACACCCCACTATTGTATCACCAATCATTGGCCGGGCTCACCGCCGTAGAGGCCCCGCCTGCGAATTTCCGTCACCACCGCATCCGGTACCAGGAAGCGGATCGAACGCCCCTGCTCCAGGCGCTCCCGCACCCCGGTGGCGGAAATGTCCAGCATGGGAGGCTCAATTTCATAGATGCCCCCGCCGGGCATGGATTTGATCTCGTGCAGGTGTTCAACCCGACGCTCGGCCAGTAAACGATCCGGCACGGAGCCGGGCTCCAGTTCCGCGTTGGGGCGTCTGACCAGGATGATATGGGCAAGTTCCGGAATCTGCTCCCACTCCTCCCAGCGATCAAAACCACTGAAGGCGTCCGTGCCCAGCACGATGGCCAGGGGCTCATCCGGCCCCAACTCCCCGCGTAGCTGACGCAGGGTGTCAGCGGTGTAGGAAGAACCGCCCCGACGCAGTTCACGACCATCCACCGCCAGTCCGGGCTCATCGGCCACCGACAGGGTCAGCAGGTCGAGGCGATCTTCGCTGGTGCCTCCGGGGGTGGCCCGGTGGGGTGGAATATGACAGGGCATCAGGTGGATGCAGTCCACCTCCAGGCGCTCCCGGAGTTCGATGGCCACCCGCAGGTGACCATTGTGGACGGGATCAAAGGTACCGCCGTAGATAAGGTGCATATCAGGTCCGGATGTGGCCGTCGCCGAACACCACGTACTTCTGGGAGGTCAGGCCTTCCAGACCCACCGGCCCACGGGAGTGGATCTTGTCGGTGGAGATGCCGATCTCGGCGCCCAGGCCATACTCGAAGCCGTCGGCGAAGCGGGTGGAGGCATTCACCATCACGGAACTGGAGTCCACTTCCGTGATGAAGCGACGGGCCCGGGTGTAGTTCTCGGTGACGATACTGTCGGTGTGCTGGGAGCTGTAACGGTTGATATGGTCAATGGCACCGTCCAGCCCGTCGACAACGCGCACCGCCAGCACCGGCCCCAGGTATTCCTCGTACCAGTCGTCCTCGGTGGCGGCCACCATGTCGGGGATAATGGCCCGGCTGGCATCGCACCCGCGCAGCTCGACGGCATGCTCGCGGAAGGCTCCCGCCAGCAGGGGCAGGATGTCCTCGGCAATCTCCCGGTCCACCAGCAGGGTCTCCATGGTGTTGCAGGTGCCGTAACGCTGGGTCTTGGCGTTCACCGCCACTTTCAGTGCCTTCTCGGGATCGGCGTGGGCGTCAACATAAACGTGGCAGACCCCGTCCAGGTGCTTGATCACCGGCACCCGGGCGTCCCGGCTGATGCGTTCAATCAGGCCCTTGCCGCCCCGGGGCACAATGACATCCACGAACTGCGGCATGGTGATCAGTTCACCCACCGCCGCCCGGTCGGTAGTGCGGATCACCTGCACGGAGGTGTCCGGCAGACCGGCGTCCCGCAGCCCGGTCACCAGGCATTCGGCGATGGCCTGGTTGGAATGGATGGCTTCCGATCCGCCCCGCAGGATGGTGGCATTGCCGGATTTCAGGCACAGGCTGGCTGCCTCCACGGTCACATTGGGCCTGGATTCATAGATGATACCGATCACCCCCAGGGGCACCCGCATCCTGCCGACCTGGATGCCCGAGGGCCGGTAGGCCATGTCGGTGATCGCACCGATCGGGTCCGGCAGGCCGGCCACCTGGCGCAGGCCCTCGATCATGCCATCGATACGGGCCGGGGTGAGCTCCAGACGATCCAGCATGGCCGGCTCCAGCCCATTGTCGCGTCCGTTCTCCAGGTCTTTACGGTTAGCCTCGGCTAGGGTGTCACGGGCGGCATCGAGGGCGTCCGCCGTGGCCAGCAGGGCCTGGTTGCGGGTTGCCGTCGAGGAACGGGCGATGGCCGTCGCGGCCTCACGGGCCTGCTGACCAACATCGGCCATGTAGGCTGCAATATCCATGGAATCGGTAGCTCCGGTTGTGGGGACAGATCGCCACCTGGCGTAACCCGGCGGATAACCGGGACCTGCCATGCGGCCCCTGCGCTGTATCAATGGCAAACGGGGCGTTATTATGCCCGACCACAGCGAATTTGGCACATTGATGTTATCATTATTCATTGTGACAGCCAGTGGTTACCGGTGCTCTTATCACCGGTTTGTCCCGGCCACCAGTACCGACAGCAGGAAGGACAACACCATGGCCCAGAAGGCCGAGCGATTTGTACTGAGCCGACTGGCCTGGCTGGGAAGCCTGGCACTCCTGATACTCGCCATATTCTGCCTGACCCTCGGCAAGTTGTTCCCGGCCCTTGCCTCGGTGGTGACCGCCGGCATTGTCTGGACCAGCCCGGCCCTGCCCCGGCACCGGCATGGGCGCCTGTGGCAACTGGCCAACCATCTGCTGGTGCTGCTGCTGGCGCTGGTCCTGGGGGCGGCCCTCTGGCTCGGCAATGAGCCCCTGACCTACTGGCTGTACGCCCTGCCCCTGATCATCCTCGGGCTGCTACCACCCCGGCTGGCACCGGCCCTGACCATCGTCTCGATGGTGATAGCCTTCCTGGCGCTGACGTCCATGGCGGGCGATCCGCAGCGGCACCAGGTTATCAGCACACTGGCATTAACCACCATCCTGGCCGGCCTGTTCTTCCTGTTGCGGGAGCACAAGGCACGCCAGCTGGTTCCGCTGAGACGCTCCGATGAGCTGACCCAGGCGGCCAGCCGCGAGTACCTGTCCGCCGACCTGTACAAGGAGATCCAGCGCAGTGAGCGGGAAGGTCTGGATATGTCCGTGGTGCTGCTGGGTCTTGACGCCCACCTGAGCGAACCGGACGCCGACACCGATATTCAGGCGCTGCTGCCCCGCATTGGTCGCTACCTGCACTCACGCCTGCGAGATTTTGACACCTGGTACCGGGTGGCCGACCTGCAGTTCCTGATCATCCTGCCCGGGGTACCCACGTCAGGCGCCAGCAAACGGGCGGAACAGATACGCCTGGGCCTGATGGCTCTGCTGGAGTCCTACAGCCTGGATGTGACCGTCAGCGCTGGCGTCGCCGGCCTGAACATCGGCGATGACGCGGACACACTCCAGCAGTCGGTGGCCAGCGCCCTGCAAAGTGCCCAGAAAAAGGGGGGCAACCGTGTCCAGTCCTGGAGCACCTGGACCCACACGCCGCCCGGCGATGTCGAAGGGAGCCCGGTAACGTGACCGAGACCAGACTGCGAACCATCACCAGTTCCGCCGCCTACGGCTTGTGCGCCCTGTTCTTCGCCATACTGGCCACGCAGAATCTGCAATTCGGCTTCTATGGCCTGTTCTACCTGGCGGCCGGCCTCGCTGCCATTGGCCTCGGCGCCTGCCTCTACACTCTGGCGGCGAGGAACTATCAGCTCCGGGCCCGGGGGCATGCTCCCCTGGTGGTGGCCCTGGAGCTCCCGGTACTGGCGGCTCTCTGGGTCGACGGCCCCTCCTCCGCCGCCCTCTGGAGCTTCCCGGTGCTCGTCCTGGCGTTCCTGGTGCTGCCCCTGCGGGCCGCCCTCAAGGTAACCCTGCCCGTCGCCCTACTGTTGATGTTGTTGCTGGCCTTCGCCCTGCCCCTGGCCGACAGCCTGCCGGCCATCATGGCGTTTGTGCTGTTGGTGGCCAGCGCCGGACTGGCAAGCTGGCACTATGACCACATGGCCCAGTCCGCCGAAGATCTGGCGATCATCGATTCCCTCACCGGTGCCCATAATGCCCGTTTCCTGGACGAAACCCTGCACAAGGAGATCAGTCGCGCCAAGGCGACCGGCCACCCGGTATCGATCCTGATGATGGATATCGACCACCACGACGAAGTACGGGAACTGCTCGGCACGGAGCAGACCCAGGCCCTCTACCGCCGACTGGCGGAGCAACTGTTCACCCTGATCCGGGCCGGCGACACCCTCTACTTCCTGGGCCAGGGTCGGTTCTGCCTGATTCTCCCCTTCACCCACGAGGAAGGCGCCCGGGTGACCGCCGAACGTATCCGGCGCAGCATCGCGGAGGCGCAATGGCCCCAGGTGGGCCGCATGACGGTGAGCATCGGGGCCACCACCCATAGCAGCCTCGACACCCTGGCGGAACGCCTCAGGCAGCGGGCCACCGACGCGCTGGAGGAAGCCGGCCGACGGGGCCATGACCGGGTCTGGTTTGCTGCGGATCCACGCCGGGCGGCCTGATGCAGGAAGCTATCCAGGCGCTGACGGCGTGGCTTGCCGCCAACCCCGGCTGGGTGGCCGGGGCCATCTTCATGACCGCACTGCTGGAATCCCTGGCCATGGCGGGGCTGCTGGTGCCCGGTGTGGCCATCCTGTTCGCGACCGCGGTGCTGGCCGGCAAGGCGGGTATCCCGGTGCTGGAAATCCTGGCCTGGGGGGCGGCCGGCGCCATTGTCGGTGATGGCCTGAGTTTCTGGCTCGGGCGACAGTTCCGGGGCCGGCTGCACCAGGTCTGGCCCTTCCGTCGGCGTCCGGCCATGCTCCGTCGGGCGGAACTCCTGTTCGTCCGCCATGGCGGCAAGAGTGTGGTCATTGGTCGCTTCGTGGGGCCGGTGCGTCCGGTAATCCCGATGGTGGCCGGCGCCTTCGGCATGCCGGCCCGTCGCTTTACCCTGGTCAACCTGGCTTCGGCGCTCGCCTGGGCCCCGTTCTACCTGCTGCCCGGCTACAGCGTGGGTATGGCACTGGTCGGCCCCGACCCCATCCCGCCGGGGCTATATGCCCTGGCTGCCGGCGCTGTCGTGGTGTTGCTGGTGGCCTATTTCCTGTTCTTCCGGCTCCAGCTCGGGCTTCGCAGCCGCAGCCCCCTGTATCAGTGGCTGGAAGGGAAAGTCATTCGCTACGGTACCACTCACCATCTCTGGCAGCGCTTCTCCAGTAGTCGGCCGCAGGGCCCGGAGGAGTTCCCCCTGGCATCCATCAGCCTGACCCTCGGCGCTGGCGGTGGACTGGTGCTGTGGACCCTGCTAAGCCAGGCAACGGCGGTACTGGCACCGCTGGACAGCTTCTTCGCCGATATCAGCGGCATCCTGCGCCATCCGCTGACCGACCCGGTTGCCATCGCCCTGACCCTGGCCGGCGACCCGGCGATTCTGGTCACAGGCGCCCTGCTGCTGGCCTCGGCCCTGGGGTTCCGCGGCTACTACAGTGCCGCCAGCCATGTGCTCGGGGCCCTGGTGCTGGCGTCCGCCAGTGTCACACTGATAAAAACCGGGCTTGCGGTGGAGCGCCCGCCATTGGTGGAACTACCTCCTGCCAGCTATGCCTTCCCCAGCGGTCACGCCACCGGCATCACGGTGTTCCTCGGGCTTGCCGGCGCCTTTGTGGCGAGGGAATGGAAGCCATCCAGACGCTGGCGGGTCTACCTGACCTTCAGCATCCCCATGATACTGGTGGCCTTCAGTCGGGTGGTACTGGGAGTCCACTGGTTCTCGGACATGGTGGGAGGACTGCTGCTCGGACTGACCCTTTGCGGGCTGGTACGGGTCAGTTTCAGCCGTCACGACCAGGTGCCGCTGACCCTGGACCCGATCATCGCCATGGCCATCCTGTTATGGCTGGGCGGCCTGGCGGGTTATGTCCTCTGGCAGTGGCCGGCCGCCATGGCGGCCTACGCTCCGGCCTCATGATCACTCCATGGCGTCCAGCAGGTCGCTCAGCCGGTCCAGCCTGTCAAGCGGGTCCTGGTATTCCAGCAGGCGCTGCTTTTCCTGGCCATCGAGGGGCAACAGCTCGATCAGGCGCCAGCCCACCTCGCGTGCACTGGAGAAGTCCACCTCAAGCTCGAGGCGATTGACCACCGGGTGTCGAAGCAGCGCCCGCAGCACGGAAGCCAGCTCTGAGCGACCGGTGGGCAGGGCGTCCTCCGGCTCGTCCGGTAATCGTTCGGCATGGCCCAGATTCAGGCCGTCCGGGGCCTGCCAGCTCCGATGCACCGCCACTTTCCACTGCCCTTCCACGGTAATACCCAGCAGGCCATTATCCAGTTGCTGGAAATCAACGATCTTTACGTAGGTGCCAATGTCATAGAAGACCGCGTCGGCGCCGGCCTCGTTCCCCTCCCGCAACAACAGCACCACGAACCCCCGCTGTTCCCGCAAGCAGGTGGCAAGCATATCCAGGTAACGGGGTTCGAAAAGCTGCAACGGGAGTCGACCGCCCGGCAGCACCGTGGTACTCAGGGGAAACAGCGGCACATGGTCCAGTAATTGGGTCACCAGTCGTCTCTCCGGTCCTGGATGTTCAGCGTGGCGATAGCAGGTCCTGGAGCTGGTCAAGCCGCTCCCGCGCGGCGGACAGCAGTTTCAGGCTGCGGGAGGCGGACAGTTCCAGCGCCCCCAGGCGACGGTATGCCGGCACCTGCTCAAACTCCGGCAGGCCCTCATTCTGGTCGGCGGAGATGCGCGCATGCAAGCGCGACACGATCACCAGGTCCACCAGTTGCGGCTTGTCCTTCGCACACTCGTAGAACCAGTCATCGCCATGGCGGGCCGCCTCCACGAAGGTGTCCGGGAAGCGCCAGGTTTCCAGGATGGCGGCGCCAATGTCGGACTGCAGTTCCGCCATTGCCCGGCGCAGTTCCGCGGGACTGGCCAGCAGCGCAGGGTGATGCTCGGCATGCACCAGCACGGGCACGGCGCCGATATTATGGAGCAGCCCCGCCAGCAGCGCCTCTTCCGGGGCCACCCGGGTCGCCGACTCCGCCAGCACATAGGCCAGGGCACCGACGGTCCGGGCTTCCCGCCAGAGTTCGTCCATGGCCTTCTGGAGTTCCGGATGCCGGCTGCGGAACACTTCCCGCATGGCGAATACGGTCACCAGTTGCCGGGTTGTCCGCCCCCCCAGCCTTACCACCGCGTCGTGGACGTTACGCACCTCACTGTAGCCCCGATAGAGGGCACTGTTGCAGGCCCTGACCAGCTTGGCGGACATGGCCGGATCAGCGGTGATGGCCTTGCCGATATCCTCCACCGAGGAATCCTCCCGGTCCGCCAGCCGTCGCACTTTCCAGGCCACGTCCGGCATGCTGGGCAGGCTCACCTGGTTGGACTTCAGTTCAGCGTAGAACTCCATCAGCAGGCGATGGTCCTCGTCCGTGTCCATATCTTCTCCGGCCTTGTCGTCGGAATGCTCCAGCGGTGCGGATCGCAGCAGGTTGTTGAGCACGGACTGCTCAATGACCAGGAACTGGCAGGGTTGCACCGCCGTGACATCAAACATCCGCGGCTGGAGCCGGGCAATGGCATTCATCGCCTGCTCGGAACCAGCCGTGACGGTGGTCTGGCGACCATCCCCCGCGGTCAGTTCCACCGCCCCTTTCAGCAGGAAGAAATCCATGCCGTCACGGGCACCACGCTCCAGTATTTTCTGGCCGGGACGGCTGACCCGGCGTTCGGCGCGGTTTATCAGCACCACCAGTTGATCATCCGACAAGCGGTTGAGGGGATGGAATGCTCTCAACTGCCTGAGGTCCACGTTTTCACGAACGGTCATCGACAACGTCCTTTTCCTGATGTAATGCGCCCTGACTGTGAACTATTGTAAACACGGCGGCGCAAAACAACCATTCGCCGTGACCGGAATCTGGTATTCTCAACGGTTTGCACAGTCGATGATGAGAGATTGAAGCGATGCCAGACTACCGTTCACGAACCTCCACCGCCGGGCGCAATATGGCGGGAGCGCGGGCCCTGTGGCGCGCCACCGGCATGAAAGACGACGACTTCGGCAAACCGATCATTGCCGTTGCCAACTCCTTCACCCAGTTTGTTCCCGGCCACGTTCACCTGAAGGACCTGGGCCAGCTCGTCTGCCGCGAAATCGAAGCCGCCGGCGGCATTGCCAAGGAATTCAATACCATTGCCGTGGACGATGGCATCGCCATGGGCCATGACGGCATGCTCTATTCCCTGCCGTCCCGGGAGATTATCGCCGATTCCGTCGAGTACATGGTCAACGCCCACTGCGCCGACGCCCTGGTGTGCATCTCCAACTGCGACAAGATCACGCCGGGCATGCTCATGGCCGCCATGCGCCTGAACATCCCCACCATCTTTGTGTCCGGCGGCCCCATGGAAGCTGGCAAGACCAAACTGTCCGAGCACAAGCTGGACCTGGTGGACGCCATGGTCATCGCCGCAGACCCCAACGCCAGTGACGAACAGGTGGAAGAGTACGAACGCAGTGCCTGCCCCACCTGCGGCTCCTGTTCCGGCATGTTCACCGCCAACTCCATGAACTGCCTGACCGAGGCCATCGGCCTGGCCCTGCCCGGCAACGGCTCGACCCTGGCCACCCACGCCGACCGTGAACGACTGTTCCGGTGGGCCGGCCGCCAGATTGTGGACAATGCGCGCCGCTTTTACGAGCAGGACGATGCCAGCGTGCTGCCCCTGAGCATCGCCTCCATGGCCGCCTTCGAGAACGCCATGACCATGGACATCGCCATGGGGGGGTCCACCAACACCATCCTGCACCTGCTGGCGGCGGCCCAGGAAGGCGGCGTACCCTTTACCCTGAACGAAATAGACGAACTCTCCCGCAGGGTACCCCAGTTGTGCAAGGTGGCCCCGAACTCCCCGAAATACCATATGGAAGACGTGCACCGGGCCGGCGGGATCATGGGCATCCTGGGCGAACTGGAGCGCGGTGGCCTGATCAACACCGACCTGCCCACCGTCCATAGCAGGACCATGGCCGAGGCCCTGGATACCTGGGACATCATGCGCAACCCGACCCCGGAAGTGATCGACTTCTACAAGGCCGGTCCCGCCGGCATTCCCACCCAGCAGGCGTTCAGCCAGAGCACCCGCTGGCCGTCCCTGGACGGTGATCGGGAGAACGGCTGCATCCGCTCGGTGGAGAATGCCTATTCATCGGAAGGCGGCCTGGCCGTACTGTACGGCAATATCGCCCTGGATGGCTGCGTGGTGAAGACCGCCGGCGTGGACGAAAGCATCTATGTGTTCGAAGGGCCGGCCCGGGTCTTCGAAAGTCAGGACTCAGCAGTGGAAGGGATCCTGGGCGACCAGGTCAGGTCCGGCGACGTGGTGATCATCCGCTACGAAGGGCCCAAGGGCGGCCCCGGCATGCAGGAGATGCTGTACCCCACCAGTTACCTGAAATCCAGGGGGCTGGGCAAGGAGTGCGCGCTGCTCACCGATGGCCGCTTCTCCGGGGGCACCTCCGGCCTGTCCATTGGCCATGCCTCACCGGAAGCCGCCGCTGGCGGCGCCATCGGCCTGATCGAGGATGGCGACCTGATCCGCATCGACATCCCCAACCGCACCATCAATGTGGAGATCGACCAGCATGAACTGGATCGCCGCCGCGAACAGCGGGACACGGAAGGCTGGAAGCCCGCCGCCCCTCGACTCCGCAAGGTGTCGGCGGCCCTCAAGGCCTATGCCCTGCTGGCCACCAGTGCCGACAAGGGTGCGGTGCGGGACCTGACCAAACTGGACTGACCCGCTCCCCCATCCCCCGGGCGTCGGAAGACCTCCGGGGGATGGGAACAGACTTCTATTCCTTCGGTTTGGTCTCCAGCGGCTCCTGCTCGCTGAACTCCCGGATGAACAGTCCCCAGAAGGCCATGAACAGCGCCGCCACCAGGGGCCCCATCACGAACCCGTTGATGCCGAACATCACCAGCCCGCCCAGGGTCGACAGCAGCACGATGTAATCCGGCAGCTTGGTATCCCGACCCACCAGGATCGGACGCAGCAGGTTATCCGCCAGGCCAATGACAACAGCGCCAAACACCGTCAGCACGGTGGCCGGCACATACTCGCCGATCGCCACCAGGTAGATCGCCACCGGCACCCAGACCACCGCAGCACCCACAGCCGGCAGCAGCGAGAAGATCGCCATCACCACACCCCACAACACGGCGCCGGTGATACCGAGTATCCAGAAGATCAGGCCACCCAGCGCCCCCTGGATAACGGCGATGAAAAGGTTGCCCTTCACCGTTGCCCGGGTAACTTCGGCGAACTTGGTGAACAGCATGCGTTCGCGCTCGTCGCCCAGAGGCAACGCCTGGATCAGCAGTTCCACCAGGCGGGAACCGTCCCGCAGCAGGAAGAACGCCAGGTACGCCATCAGGGCGGTATTGAGGAAGAACTGGAAGGTGTTCTGCCCGAAACCCAGGGCCTGCTTGGCCAGGAACTGGCTGGCACCGGCGAAGCCCGAGGCCAGCCGGTCCCGCAGTTCGGCAAAATCCAGGTTGAACTGAGCCAGGAACGCCTCGATCGCCGGGAACGACTGGTTGATCTGGTCCAGGTACTGCCCGGGGCGGATATCGCCGTCCTGGATCTTCTGATAGATGGCCAGCCCCTCGGCCACCATGGTGGACACCAGGATCATGATCGGAATGATCACGATGAACAGGCAGATCAGGAGCGTCAGGAAGGCCACCAGCCCGGACCGTTCGCCAATCCGCCGTGACAGCCACTGGCGCACGGGGTGAAAGATCACGGCAATGGCCACGGCCCAGAAGATCGGCCCGGTGAAGGGCTTGAGGAGGAACAGGAAGGCCAGCGAAACCAGTAACAGGCTTGCCAGGAAGGTCCAGCGCTCCAGGCTTTCATACTTCATTGAATATCATTCCTTTGCACAGGTGATCGGACAGGGTCCCGATGACAGCATGGCCAGTACGGCCCCGATGGAGTTATAGTAATCGGTTTGGGCAATTCCGATAAAGGCCGCCTATGTCTCCCGACACAGTATGACCGGATTGGCGGCCGCAACGGAACCAGTCAGCACAGGAAAGGTCACAACGGTGTCAGGTAACGGCTTTAATGAGGAAACCGCTTTGCAGGCCGCCGAGGCCCTGGCCGGGGTTCTCGCGCGCCGGACCCATCGCCGCAAGGTGATGGGTCAGGAAGTACTTGTGCCGGGCCAGTTGGGCGATGCACTGCGACTGCCGCAACTGATCAACCGCCTGAGGAGCCGGCAACAACGGCAAAGGGACCGTGCCGTGGAGGAGTTTGAAACCCTCTGGGAGACCCTGTCCCACCTCACCCGGAACCAGGTCTGCCGGGAACTTGACTGGTACGACCCCCGGGAACTCAGCTGGGAAGACAAACGCTCCAACCGTCGTCCCCCACCGGAATCCTGACGTCGGCCAGCTAACGCCTCCAAGGGCCATGTTTAGCGATCCGCGAACCGCCTGTAGGCGTATTGACGTACTTGCTGGGCCACCTGTCAGACCTTTAATTGTCACATTGAGCCCTTATGGTGGATTCTGTGTTTCGCCCGATTTATCGTTGAGTCACTGAAAGTCGGAAAGGAGCACCCGAAGAAAAGGAGCAAAACATGACTGAACATCACGATTTCTATGTCGCGCGACTGGCGGAACACAGCACGGTTCCGACCCTGCTGTGCGGTCATTGCCGGTCGATACTGTCACCCAACCGGATCTTTTCCAATGACGGTGAAAACCGTTATGACCTTCCCTGCATGACCATTGGCCTGTGTTCAGCGGACGACTGCGGCGCCGTGAACTGCTGCGATGAAGCCATGAAGGGCGCGGAACAGCAGCGTCACGAGAACCGGATCGCCGTCTGATTCAAATCGATAACGCTCTGTTACCGAAAGCACACACAACGAACCGCCATCTGCTCTAAGCTGTCCCCATTCAATCCTGTGTTTCGTCTGGTTAATTCACTGCGCACGCAGGCCATCGGCAGGCCTGTCGTGCTGGAAGTCGGTGCATTAACCAGACGGAACACCCGGGGCCACGCTTGCAATCAGCCAGAGCAGTCGATGGTATGCGTATTCTGAGAACCAAGGACTCCCGCTTCCGGGATCTGCCGGACTTCCCTTACCCGCCGCAATTCACGGATGTCGGCACCGACACCCCCCTGCGCCTCCACTACGTGGACCACGGCCCGGCCGCGGCGGCTCCGGTGGTCCTGCTCCATGGCGAACATGGCTGGTCCTACCTGTACCGGCACATGATCCCGCCACTGGCGGGCGCCGGCCTGCGGGCGCTGGCCCCGGATCTGATCGGTTTCGGAAAATCCGACAAGCCGGACAGCCAGGAGGACTACTCCTTCGAAAAACACCTGGACTGGCTGGAGAAATGGCTGCTGTCCCTGGACCTGGACAACATCACCCTGGTGTGCCAGAACCGCAGCTCACTGCTGGCTCTGGCGCTGGTGATGCGCCAGCCAGAACGCTTCGGGCGCATCATTGCCGCCAATGCCGTGATCCCCCGGGCCGAGCAGGACCATGCACCGGTCTCCGGGCTCTGGCAGATGTTTGCACGCTATAGCCCCTGGTTTCCGGTACCGCAACTGATCCAGCTCGGCACCACCCGACCGCTGAGCAGGACCGAGCTGGCCGCCTACGACGCTCCCTTCCCCGACGACCGCTACAAGGCCGGGGCCCGGTCCTTCGCCCGCGCCCTGCGGCAGCATCACAAGGACCTGAACCGTCAGCGCCTGTGGCGTTTCCTGGAAGGATGGCAGAAACCGTTCATCACTTGCTTCAGCGATTCCGATGCAGGGACCCGCGGAGGGCACCGGCCGCTGCAACGGCGTATCCCCGGGGCGCTGGGCCAGCCCCATGTCACTCTGTCAGGGGGGCACTTCCTGCAGGAGGATGCCTCCGACAGCTTCGCCCGGGTGATCATCGACGCCTGCCGGCCAAGCCTGGCGGCCTGACCGGTGGCCAACCGCCGGCTCTATCCGAATACCGCCACGGTCTGACGGCTGATGGCCACCAGCTCACCCTGACGATTCCAGATCTGCGCATGCACGTTGCCGTAGCCGTCGCTGGCCCGGTCAATGGAGGCGTGGTAGAGCAGCCAGTCGTCCGGCTTCACCGTCGGCAGGGGATCCATCAGTTCCACCGACCAGGTCAGCGAACTGTTGGGGGCAAAACTCGTCAGATGGGACAGGGGGACCGGCGGCCAGGCATCGATCAATGCCATGATGGCCGCTTCGTCCAGTTTTGACGGCGCTTCCCGGAACTGCATCCAGCCACCCATGTCGCGATGCTTCTGCCCACTGAACGGACGGCTGCCAAAACACCAGCGCATTTCGATGAACTGGGCAAAGTTGGGCATCATGCCCTCAACAAACGGGGTCGGCTCGCAGTCCTCGGGGGCGGGCGCCTCCGGTGCCGGTAACGGCGCGACGGACACGGCGGACTCCCGACCCGAACCGAAGCTGCCAAGGGCCGCCAGTCGGGTGGTGCCATCCTGCACCATCCGCAGCATTACCTGGCTTACCGATTTGCCCTCCCGCAACAGTTCCACCTCCAGGGCCACCGGAATGCCCGGCTCCACCGGCCCCACGAAGGACACCTGCATGGCGCGCATGGGGCGACCCGGGGTGACCACGGACTGCATCCGTTCACAGGCCAGCGCACCGGTCAGGCCACCAAAGGTAGCCCGGCCCTGCGCCCAGTTGGCGGGAATGATCACTTCGTTACGGGAAGCGGAAGCAAGGATGTCCTCAAGGGTCATGGCGATCTGAACTCCGGCTAATTAATAAGGATGCGTACTATCAAAGGCAAAAAGACTGCCGCAAATCCGCCCCCGGCACAAGTCACACCGGCAACTACCTACCTGCCTGCGCTATAAATGCCGGCGGCAACCGCGTATACTCCGCCCCGTCATTGTCAGCACGATGACCAGATCCATGGACGCCCCTTCCCGTAAGCGGCCGGTCCGTGACGATACCAGCCGGGTTTATGGGGTGAGATTAACAAGCTACCCCGACGCGCTCAGCCGGTAGCTTCAGGAGCCTCGCACCTTCTTTACCGGACCTGTCATTACAGGCCCGGACACCAGACTTGTGGCTCCCCCACCCCGAATACCAGGTAATTACATGTCCGAACAAACCTTCGCTGAACTCGGCCTCGACCCGGCCGTGCTTGACGCTGTCCGCTCCGTTGGCTACGAAACCCCGTCACCGATCCAGGCCCAGGCCATCCCGGTGCTGCTGGAAGGCCACCACCTGTTGGGCATCGCCCAGACCGGTACTGGCAAGACCGCAGCGTTCGCGCTGCCGCTGCTGAGCCGTATCGATGCCGACGACCTGTCCGCCCAGATTCTGGTGCTGACCCCGACCCGTGAGCTGGCCATCCAGGTGGCGGAAGCCTTCACCACCTATGCCAGCGGTTTCCGCCAGCTCCACGTGCTGCCGATCTACGGCGGCGCCGATTTCGCGCCGCAGCTCAAGGCCCTCAATCGGGGCGCCCAGGTCATTGTCGGCACGCCCGGCCGACTGCTGGACCACCTGCGCCGCGGCAAGCTCAAGCTGAACAACATCAAGGCGTTGGTACTGGATGAAGCCGACGAAATGCTGCGCATGGGCTTTATCGACGACGTGGAGGCGATCCTCGCCGCCACGCCGGACAGCTGCCAGCGCGCGCTGTTCTCGGCCACCATGCCACCGGCCATCGCCCGGGTCGCCAACACTTACCTGAGCGATGCCCGGGAAGTAAAGATCAAGAGCGAAACCCGCACCGTTGAGCGTATTTCCCAGTTCGTGCTGCCCACCTTTGGTGACCGCAAGCTGGACGCCCTGACTCGCATCCTGGAGGTGGAACCCATCGATGCGGCGATCATCTTCGTGCGCACCAAGGCGGAAACCACCCTGCTGGCCGAGAAGCTGGCCGCCCGCGGACACTCTGTCGCGCCCCTGAATGGCGACCTGAACCAGCGCCAGCGGGAACAGACGGTGGAAGACCTCAAACGCGGCAAGAAGGACATGATCATCGCCACCGACGTGGCGGCCCGGGGCCTGGATGTGCCCAGGATCACCCACGTCATCAACTACGATGTGCCCTACGACAGCGAAGCCTACATCCACCGGGTGGGCCGTACCGGTCGTGCCGGCCGTACCGGCAAGGCGATCCTGCTGGTCACCCCCCGGGAGCGGAGCTGGCTGCGCACCCTGGAGCGTGCCACCAACTCGCCCATGGAGTCCTATGAGCTGCCGTCACCGGCCGCCCTGCAGAAGCTGCGCCAGGAACAGTTCGAACAGCAGCTCCTGGGCTTCGCCGAGGATGGCAAGCTGGCCAAGGCGATGGGCCTGCTGGACGACATTGCCGAGCGCAATGATATCGATATGGCCATGCTGGCCGGTGCCCTGGCCTGCTGGATGGAGTCGGCCCAGCCGGGATCACTGCCCCTGGAAACCCCGTCCGAGCTGCCGATCCCGTCGGCACGCCCGCCGAAGGGCAAGGGTGGCCCTGGTGGACGTCAGGGCCGGCCCCGTGGCAACTTCAAGAAAGGTGGCCCGGGCAAGCCCGGCGGTTATCGTGGCAAGCCGGGTGGTAAACCCGGCGGCAAGCGGGACGGCTTCAAGCCCGCCGGCAAGCGCCGTCAGGACGCCTGAGGGCGCTGGTAGACCACGAAACTGTAGTCGTAGGGGTTGTTATCGGACGCGGAGAAATCCTCCCGTCCGAGTTCCTGCCATTGCTCCAGGTCCACTTCCGGGAAGAAGGCATCCCCTTCAACCTCGGCGTGGACCTGGGTGATGTAGATACGGTCGGTTTCCGGCAGCACGGCCTCGTAGATCTGACCTCCCCCGATCACCATCACCTCATCGATACCATCCAGCATTGCCTGGGCTTCAGCCTTTTTGAACGCCTCATCAAGCGTCGCCACCCTGGCCACGCCCTCGGGCAACTCAAGTTCCTTTGACGACACCACGATGTTGAGCCTGCCCGGCAGTGCCCTGCCAATGGATTCCCAGGTCTTGCGGCCCATGATGATGGGCTTGCCCATGGTGGCCTGCTTGAAATACTTCAGGTCTCCCGGCAGGTACCACGGGAGCTTGTTGTTCCGACCTATGACCCGATTGCGGGACATGGCTACTATTAGTGCTTTTCTCATTGGAGCGGGCCTTCATGGACTGGTGCATGGACAGCTACCGGGTAAGGCTTTCCGGAACACGCCGTAAATCCGTCCCTGGAGGCTCTTCAAAAACGTCCCTGTTTTTGAAGGTTCCGGAAAGCCTTACCCGGCATCTGCCCCCATACAATGGATGTGTCCTCGAATACCGAAAGACTGTACTGAATTCAACTTCACTAAGCGGTGTACTCAAAGCCGGATAAGCATACTTAATATCTTGGGTGTACGAGTGCCCGGGGCCTTTTTCTGAAACCTTCAAAAACAGGGACGTTTTTGAAGAGCCTACAGGGATGTATTCACGGCGTG